>CAWVUN010000078.1:0-7364 GCA_963932495.1 uncultured bacterium | reverse complement strand
AAAGCAAGGCTTGCTCGAGAGACAATGAGTCTTGCAAAAAAAATATGTAAAAAACGTTCGGGCAATATTACTATCTTATCTCTGGCTCGGGCAGGAACGCCCATTGGAGTGCTGTTGCAAAGGGCATTAACTAAGATATTAAAGCGAGATTCGACTCATTATTCTGTTTCAATCATCCGTGACCGAGGTATCGATGACGTAGCGTTGGACTATGTTTTACAGCATGGGCATGAACCTGAAAGTTTTGTTTTTGTGGATGGTTGGACTGCAAAAGGAACTATCTCGAATGAATTACGGAAATCTATAAAAAAATATAATGAATCAAGAAAAGTAAAAATTGCGGATGAGCTATTTGTTATATCAGATATAGGAGGAATAGCCGATGTGCAAGCGACTTTTGACGATTATGCAATTCCAAATGCTTTAATGAATTCTACTGTTTCTGGGCTTGTTTCTCGCTCAATTTTAAACGATCAAATTGGTGAAGAGGATTTTCATGGTTGTGTGGAATATCATCATTTGAGTGGGTACGATCGGTCCAATTGGTTTGTAGATATCGTAACGGCTGAAATGTCTGTTAGTAATTTACCACCTCATTGTACAGAATCAAAATTGCTTCGTCGTCAAGCCAGCAAAAATTTTTTAGATTTTGTGATGAAGGAGTTTGGCATAACGGATGTTAATCGCGTTAAACCGGGAATTGCTGAAGCTACACGGGTTCTACTGAGGCGTGTAACTGATCAACTTTTAGTCAAGCGATTAGACGATCCCAACATCAATCATCTAAAATGTCTTGCTTTTGAAAAAAATGTCTTGGTAACGGAAGTTTCTGATATGCCATTCGGAGCCTGCGCTTTAATCAAAGATGTTCCTGAACTAAAGGCTTAAAGCATGAGCCGGATTGCTTGTCGCAGCATTTTTTTGATCAAACATTTTTTGTAATACTGGATATCTAGACGAATGTAAGATTACTTATGTTCAAAGTAGCTGGCAGAGGAAAAACAATCTTTTTAAATTATTTTTTTATGTCAATTTGAGTGTTCAAATTCTAAAAAACCACAAGAAATGTAGGTAAATGGCATTAAGAGAAGATCAAATTTTTGGTCTTCATTTAATTTTATTATTTGTTTTATTATGATGTACAATGTTCATATATAAAGAGTTATTGTCATATTATTGGTTTTAGTGTATGAGCTAAAGCGAGTGTCAAATGAGTAATTATGCCTTTGCCGCAACAAAAATACATTATGACGAAGTATGAGGCGATGATTTTTTATCGCCAAGGATAACAGATTTAAGAGACGAGTAAGAGCGAATTTTTTAATTCATAGAGCATTAATCAGACATTTATTCTGTCTGTATTAACAATTGATAACTGGAAAATAATTGGAGGCAATAAAATGGGTGTATCGCTACAAAAAGGTGGCAACGTTAGTTTGGATAAGGTTGCTCCTGGAATGACCAAAGTTCTAGTTGGCCTGGGATGGGATGAACGTTCTACTGATGGGCAAGACTTTGATCTGGACGCTAGTGTTTTTCTTTTAGGAGAGAATGGCAAGGTGCGTTCCGACAGTGATTTTATTTTTTATAATAATCTTAAGTCTAGTTGTGGATCCATTGTTCATCAAGGGGATAATAGAACTGGCGCAGGTGATGGAGATGATGAAGGAGTTAAGGTTGATCTTTCGAAAATTCCTGCAGATGTAACAAAAATCTCAGTTGTTGTGACTATTCACGAGGCTGAGACCAGAAAACAGAACTTTGGTCAGGTTTCGAACGCTTTTATCCGTGTGGTAAATGATGAAACGAATGAAGAAGTTGCACGTTATGACCTATCTGAAGATTATTCAGTAGAAACAGCTATGATTTTTGGAGATGTTTATCGGCATAGTGGAGAGTGGAAATTTAAAGCTATTGGACAAGGAAATGAAGGAGGACTAAAATCCTTGTCAACCGGTTTTGGCATCAATATGGGTTAGTTTCTTTTAGTTTTTGCTGAGTGCAGATATGTAAGGAGGCCGTTGCTGGTAGGTAGTTACGGCCTACCTTATCTCTAGAGAGACTAAATTTTATGGCTGACTCGCCGCGAAATATTTTTTGAAAAAATGGTACGATTTTATTGGGCAGTAGTGCATGTTTTAATCTAGCATTATATTAATAAGTAAATTAGATGAAACAAAAAATGACGGGGTTATTTATGGCAATATCATTACAAAAAGGGCAACGCATCAGCCTAGATAAAGATAATGGGCAACAGCTCACACAAATTTGCTTAGGTGTAAATTGGGGCGTTATAACCAAAGGTGGTTTTTTTGGTAAAAAGAAGGTAGACGTAGATTTGGACGCTAGTTGTATTACTTACGATAATAATAAAAAAATGTTAGAAACGGTATATTTCGGACAACTTACTGGGCAGGGTATTAAACATTCAGGAGACGATCGGACTGGGGATGTGGATGGCGATGATGGTTTAGATAATGAAGTGATTACGGTGACTTTACCCAGTGTTGGAAAGAATGTAGATCAAATAGTATTTGTTTTGAATAGTTTCAATAAACAAGATTTTAAAGATATTCCGTTTGCTTCGATTCGTTTATATGAGGGAACTCCTGATAGAGTTGATACTATTCATGCTGTATTTGATATTGCAAATGACCAAAAATTTGCAGGTTCAATAGCCATGGTTATGGGAAAGATGTATAAAAAAGAGGGTAAGTGGAAGTTTGCTGCAATTGGCGATCCTACAAAAGATCAGGGGTTAGAAGGTTTGGCCAAAACTGTAGAAGGACAGTATTTATAGCTCAATAAATTTTTTCTAGAGCCGATGCATACCAACCTTGAGAATAGATATATCAAAGAAATCTGAAGCGACTTCATTAAAAAAATGATAAATCAGAGCGATGTTTTGAGCCTAAGTAATTACGAATCTGTCATCTATATAGTTAAAGGGATGAGCTTTCATTAGAATAATCTTAATTTTTGAAGCACTAGAAATATTGTTGACAGAAAAGTTCGAGATAACTTGCAAAAATTAACCAAACTTATAAAGGTAAGAAATTGGATATTTTTATTTCACTTGCTATAGTTGCAATATCAGCTTTAATAATTGCAAAGGCCTGCGATGGGTTTGAGGTGGCGGCTGATTATCTTGGGCGTAATATGTCAGAAGGCGTTAAGGGAGCCTCGATCAATGCAATTGGAAGTTCTATGCCGGAACTTTTTGCGACCTTTGTTTTTCTTTTTCTTTTTAATGAAACCAGTGGTTTTGCTGGAGGTATTGGTACCACGGCAGGTAGTGCTGTTTTTAACTCAATGATTATTCCTGCCGTAAGTATTTTGGCGGCAATAAGAATGTTCAAAATCTCGGCTATTGAAGTCTCAAAAAAAGTCATATTGAGAGACGGGCTAATGTTGATTGCCGCGGAGTTTATTCTCATTATTAGTATTGGAGAAAGCCTTCAATGGTGGCATGGAATGATGCTCATGTTGTTATATGTAGGATATTCCGGCTATATGTTTGCGTCTATGAAAGCAAATGATGGTGTGGAAGAAGCTAATGATGATGACGAAGATGACAACGAAAGTGATTTAAAGTCTTCAGGTCGTTTTGCCTCTTTTATAAAGTTAGACCTGGAAAAGGCTATCATTTGGAATGATACCTTAGATACAAAAAACTCATGGGCTTTGTTATCGGCTGCTACATCTGTTATCGCTGTCGCATGTTATATTTTAGTATATGGGTGTGAACTTTTTGGGCATGCCATGGGGATTCAGGGCTACTTTGTTGCTGTTATTTTGGCTGCTGCGGCTAGTAGTGTTCCTGACACTATCCTTTCAGTTAAAGATGCTAAAAAAGGGAACTATGATGATGCTGTTTCCAATGCGATAGGTAGTAATATTTTTGATATATGCTTTGCATTGGGTTTACCATTATTTTTGTACACCCTGCTATATGGCCCTATTCTCATGCCAAAGGAAATGGTAGAGCATATTTCAGAGCTTAGAATATTGCTTTTATTTCTAACAATTGGAGTATTTTTAATATTTTACCTTGGCAAGGCTATGGGGAAGAAAAAAGCGTTTTTATTGTTAGCTCTGTATTCTTTCTTTACAGTTTATATTGTTGCCCGTGCTTATGACTTAACTTGGTTACAACCTATGGCCGAAGTATTGCACTCGGTTCAGGGGTATTTACAATAATTTAGGATTTTATAGTTAAGTAAAACTACGATTATAGTTGGGCGGGGAGTTTGGTAATTAATAATACAGTCTGCATATATTATTAATTACCAACAAACTTTTTTTATAGTTAACCTTGATCTAAACTAGCCACCAGATATTCAATTTTCAACTCTTACAGTTTTATTAGAACATTGAAGGTTTTTTATTTAAAAACTTGATGTAGGAGATCTGTCACTCTAGCGGCAGGGTCCTTCCGAATTTTCATTTCCTCATTTTCCACAATATCAAATAGTCCATCTAAGGATTTTGTTGTTACGTAATGATCAAGGTCAAGGCTTGGAACCCTTCGAATGACATAGAATGACCGACAAGGTCTTTATAATATCCGGTTACATTGACTTCTGAAATGCTGGACGATATTGACGGTTTGAATTCATTATATAATTGAGTGAAAGTTTTAAATTTTAAAAATTCATTTGCGAAACAGTTTTTACTACTTTTTCAATTCCTACCGATAACGCTTCTTTCAGTCTAGAGACAACTGTATCCCCTAAATTTAAACTTAAAGGATTTGTGGTGGATGAACTTGGGCTTTTGGTAAATGGTTCAATATTTTTGACTAAGCTATCAAAAAAGTCCGCATAACAGGGGGTGACTATAAGTATTGAAAAGAACAATAAAAGGTAAAGATTATTTTCATTAAGTTGACCTCGTTAGAATTTATCCTCAAATGATAGCTTTATTTGTTAATTTCTAATAAGACCTTTGTGACATTTGAGTGAAATTTCTTTGTCGGTCTTTCTGGGAAATATTACTTTTCGAGATCTTATGAAGGTAAGTTTGGAGTAATACGCGGCCCATTAAATTATTGAGCGGAGTATATTGAATCGCAAAAAGTTGGAAGGGGACGAAGAAAAACTACTTTTTTTTGAATGGAATGGTAAGACGGTCTACCGTTTTGTTTTCTAAAACGGTTTTTTGTAAGATTTCCTCAACGTCTTCGGTCGTCTTAGGTGAATACCAAATATCTTCTGGGTAGACAACAACAGCGGGTCCATGGGCACATGCGTCTATACAACCGGCTTTGTTGATTCGTATTTTCCCTTTTAATCCTAACTCTTGAGTTCGCTTTTTAGCGTAATCGATTAATTCCGGCGCGCCAGATTGGCCACAACTGCCTTTGGGATTATCAGGACCTCTATCATTATTGCAGAAGAATAAATGTTTAGTAAAAGGGGGCATGAGTGGTACTGAGGAAGGGAATTATTTTTCTGGTTTACCGTTTTTGGAACCATTTTTAGACGGCTCCATAGCATGCCAAAAGTCGTTATAGCATTTTTCACAGCTATCGGGAAATATAGTGACGATCACTCCTTCTTTAATCTGGGAGGCTAATTTTAGAGTGCCTTGCATAGCAGCACCAGCTGAGTTGCCAACCAAAATGCCTTCTTCGCGTTCTAATCTGCCAACCATGTCGTAACCATCTTCTGTGGATACGCTCAACTTACCATCAAAGACGGATTCATCGTATATTTTTGGAACGATGGAACTAGCCATGTGTTTGAGCCCTTCTAACCCATGAAGCTCTTCTGCAGGCTCAACTGCATAGCATTTAATATTTTGATTAAAGCGTTTTAGGCCACGAGTATTACCCATGAGCGTGCCACTTGTTCCAATGCCAGCGGTGAAATGAGTTACTTCCCCATTAGTTTGTTCCCAAATTTCTTTCGATGTATGGTCGTAATGAGCTTTCCAATTAGCGTCGTTGCTATATTGATCTGGCATAAAATATTTATCAGGGTCTTCGTCATAAATCTTTTTAGCAAGAATTATAGCCCCATCTGAACCTTCAAAAGGGCTTGAAGCGATGATTTCTGCACCATAAAAGGCGGACATCTTACCTTTTCTTTCATTAATGACGTTCTCGGGCATCACTAACTTAACTTTATAACCTTTTACTTTGCCAATGAGCGCATAGGCTATCCCAGTATTGCCGGATGTGGAGTCTAATAAGATTTTATCTTTTGTCAGCCTTCCTGTTTTTTCCCCGTCTTCAATCATGCTAAGTGCTGGACGGGATTTTACAGAACCTCCCGCATTTCTCCATTCAGCTTTCGCAAAAATTTTGACGTTCGGGAACTCTTTGCCAATATGCTTAATCTGAATCAATGGAGTATTACCAATCGAGTCTAGGATCGATTCGTCCATGATTGCAGGGCAAGAGGGAACTAAAACTTCGGAACGAGACGTTAATTGATTCATAAAGGCTTATAACCTTTTAATTTCAAAAATTAGCTATCTTATAATAAATTATATACGAGGGAAGCTTCCAATAGCCAAAAGATAGGAAATACCGTAGGGTTTTAAAATGAAAAAAGTCTAATAAAATAAAAAAAAGCCTAAATAGCTGATTCTAGACGTTCAAGCTTTACATAAAAGAAAACATCTCTTTAGGCGATAAGTACTTTAAGGCTTCTTGCAGGCTTGTCGGACATTGATTTACAACGATTAACTACAGTTTTTCTCATATTATTGTAATGCTAACAAATTCCCCCTGCGATGGCTGGGATGATAGAAATTTCGTCGCCATCTTTCACGGGAGTTTTTTCTCCCTCAAGGAATCGAATATCTTCTTCGTTTAAATAGATATTAATAAACCGACGTGGAGCACCCGATTCTTCACAAATTCTCTCTTTAATACCAGCAAATTGCGATTCTAAATTATTCAAAATATCAGCAATTGTTCCACCTTCTCCAGAGACTTCGCTTTGATTATTGGTCAACTTTAACAAAGGCGAGGGGATTCTAACCTTCACAGACATAATTTTATTCTCCTTAAACCAAAATACTGTTAGATTTATACTAAAATATTACTTGCAAAGTTTTCTTCAAAATTACTTAAGCGTGGTTCTATCAAATCGGTTTGGGGGAAGCTACCTTGAACGGCTTCTATCGTTTTTAGCCCATTTCCAGTAATACAAATAACTGTTGTTTCATCTGGTTTGATTCTTCCTTGTTCTACTAATTTTTTAGTGACTCCAACAGTCACTCCACCAGCGGTTTCAGTAAAAATTCCTTCTGTACGGGCCAATAGTTTCATACCGGCGACAACTTCCTCATCGCTTACGTCTTCTCCGTAACCGCCGCTTACTTTTGCCGTTTTAATTCCATAAATACCATCG
>CAWVUN010000077.1:0-7391 GCA_963932495.1 uncultured bacterium | reverse complement strand
ATGGTTATCAGATCAAACTCTAGTTCATGGAGAATTGTTCAAAGTAACGCCTCTACCTCCAGGCATTCATCAGGTCGACAATGATATTTTTAGAGCTCCCAAATAATAAAAGTCTTCATTTTTATTGTTTTTGGATAATTAGTTTTATACTAGAAATAATAGAAGTGATTATGAGGGTTTCATGTTTCATTCCAAAGATCCAAGCGGCCCCGGGCATTTATCCAAAAAAAAGTTTGTCCATGTTTTAGTGATTGATGACGACATCAATCGATTCATGAGGAAAAACACTTTATATGGCTTTGGAGTCACTACCAAAATGTATGAATTATGGACCGCCTCTTTAGATCTAGGTGTACAAAGATACTTTTCGCCGCAATCTCAGACAGGCAATCCTACTTAACAGCAAACTTTTTCGCCTAAAAGTTAACAACTTTTTTGGACATCTCAGGGCTGTCTATAAACGGGTTTCGGTTCTCCTGGGACTCTTCAATATAGCTATTTCTATCCATTCCCAAACGCTGGGAGGGTTCATTACATGCCACATTCGCATTGCGTCCTCCCAGATATATAAAAGCAAGCCCTTCCGAAGTCTCCCTTAAAGCTTGTCAAAACTGAATAGCTTAAAGAGCCTGTAAAATTAACGCATTCTACTTTTTCTTTTTGTGAGTTATTTTTGAACAATCCATTTGTAGATATTCCATTACTCCTATCATCCAAAAAAAACGGAAACAAATTATGCATATCGGATTTTTCAACTTTCGATAAAGGGCCTCCAATCTCTTTTTTTGATATCCCTCGCAGCCACATTGCCTTATTTATAAAATTCTTCAACTTTTCTCCATATATAGAACCAAGAATTAATCCTAAAGAACATTAATTTGATATAGGGATAATAATTTCACTCTTATCGTAAATACTTAAAACATGCTTTTGAGCTTCGTCAAAACTAATCTCTTTGGCTGGCTTAAAAAGACTATTATCAGATTCGGGAGGATTTTTTTGAAAAGAACTTACTCCGGTCAAAAACAAAATAAGAACAGGGGCTAAAACAAGAATTTTCATTATCGGATATAATTTTACGAGAACAAATTAATTAAACCCCTTCTTCACGATCTAATTCTTCTAAAGCTTTCTCGTCATCAGGATCAATTTCCAGAATATATTCTAGTTCTTTATGAGCTTTTTCTTTATTACCCATCTCTCGATGAACTTCAAATAACTTCCAATGTAAAGAAATAAATTCGACCCCTAAATTTGAAGCCTTTTCTAGCGAAGCTCTGGCCTTTTTTAAATCTTGAATCCCCAAATAGGCGTTTCCTAAATTAAAATGAGCTATCCCAAACTCAGGATCTAACTGAACTGTTTTTTTAAGATATGGAATAGCTTCTTCATATCGGTTCTTTTTATTTAGAGCTGCTCCCAAATTTGAATTAGCTTGAATAAAATTAGGAAAGCTTTCAACTGCACGCTTAAACGTTTTAATGGCCTTGTCAATATCTCCAGAACGAAAATACTGACCTCCAAGGTTTGATAAAGCTTCTGGAAACTTTGGGTTAAGCTCTATTGCTTTTTCATATTCTGCGATCGCTTGCTCAGTCATTCCTTGGTTTCTATAAGCAACAGCTAAATCATACCGAGCTAATACAAATTCAGGCAACTCGACTAATGTTTTTTTAAACAGTTCGACAGCCTCTTCAACCTCTCCTTGCCCGTATAGTACAAAGTTACCTCGATAGTACATGGATTGTGGGAATATACCGTCTCGCTTTGCAAAATCTGGAAGTGAAATCGAACTCTTTTTTTCAAGAGATGATTTAATTTCATTTATGGGCAAAGCCAAACTAAGGGCGCGTCCTTCAACCGAAGAGATACCTACAACTTTATTATCTTTATCTACTAATGGCCCTCCGCTGAACCCCGAACCTAAGGACGCTGTTGAATATATCATTTTAAAATTTGGATCCGCTTGAGTGTGAAGCCCTAAAGTCATTCCAAAAGTTTTACGTAATTTACCCTTTGGTTTTGGCGAATCTGCAACTTCATCTGTCAAATAACCTAAAGCGCTAACATAGTCATATTCCTTAAGAGCATTAGAATCTCCCAACTCCAAAGTCGAAAAAAAGCCGTCGCCAAGTTTCAGTATGGCGAAGTCTTTTAACCTATCTACGTCAATAACCTCCATCACAGGAGTCACAGTTCCATCGGGGAAAATTGCGTCAACAGCAACGGCATCTATAAGCACATGATAATTTGTAACTAGAACTCCTTCCGGTTTGACAACAAAACCCGACCCTGTTGAAGTCACTTCTCCGTTCTGACCTTTTACAGATAAAAGAGCAACCGCTCCTTTATTAATTTCAAGAGCTAAAGTAGAAAGAGGCTGAAATATTAGCGCAATAAAAACCGCAGAAACTAATAATCGAGGAATTAAAAATACTTTTAAAATATTTTTTTGAGTCATAATTATTTGACGACTTCGCAAAATAAGATTTCAAACACGCGAAATACAACCTCATTTTTTATAGGTTAGATTTTAGTCTATCCAAGAATAATAAATCGTTGGGGCGAGAAAAACAACTGAATTCAGGGAGAAGGCAACGCCGCGGAAACCCGCGGCGTATCCAATCTATTTAAAAGGGATAACTCCCTCATGAGTAGACAAAACAAAACTTTTAGCTATTCAACTACTATAAAAATAGTCGCAGTTACTGTAGGGGAAACGGGAACATGATTTCCTTGAGCAAATAAAGCTCGAATCACATGCTTACCAGGTCCCATTTTAATACCTTCTTTGCAAGTAGAACCGTCTCCCATATGGATATGCGTTAAATCTTTTCCAATAGGTTGAGCCAGATCTTCCGGCAAATCATGGTTGATTATTATATGGTGATGTCCCTTACCATCATGGACTCCATTTTTTGCCGGTTCCACTTCTAAATCATGAACTTCCATACAAACCTTTACAGGACTAGATATTTTCGCCCCATTAACCGGTTCAGTAATTACAACAGCTCCTCCAGCTAAAGCCGAAGACATTCCTAAAAAAATAAAATAACCCAAAAAAGCTAAGGTTTGGGTGGCAACTTTTTTCATTTTTCCTCCAGACAAAAAGTTAAGTCAAAAAAATTTAAGAAACTTTCAAATAATAATTATATGAATTACTAACGGAATACGTGAGAGTTCATCATTTCGCGTTTAATCGAATTTTGCAAGTGCCCCAAAATCAAAATTAAAATCCACATCGCCTTTTTACCAGATGCCATTTTTTCATCGAATGAACAAAAAATCAACATCCTGTTCCCTTTTAAAAATCCTTAATACTTCCTAAAAACCATTGTTGTCCTTGGCCATCAAAACCTTTATAATGGTGATTAATTAAAAATTAATCAAACGTTTCTGGCTATTAGGACTGGTTTGCGACATCCCACCCTTCCCGCCGTAAAAAATATCAGGAGGCAATATTAATGGAATTACCCGTAACTGGAGAATGCAGGCTCCTCCATACCTGTGAGATGTGCGAATATAATAATGACAATGACTGTAAGGCCGACCATAACGAACACAATCGATGGTTGGTCAATAAGCGTATGGAGGACATTAAATATAAAATTATCGTTGGAAGTAATAAAGGTGGAGTAGGTAAAAGCACCGTTACGACTAATCTTGCATGCGCATTAGCTCAACAAGGCTATAAAGTTGGTTTAGCAGATGCAGATCTACATGGCCCAAACATTCCAAAGCTAATTAATGCCGAACATGTCCGGTTAAAAGCGGAAGACACAGGAATCACCCCGTATGAAACTGAAAATGGACTACGAGTTGCCTCTCTAGGTTTTTTAATTGAAGACCCTAATATGCATATTGCATGGCGCGACGCCGTCAAATTTGACTTTATTGTTGAACTACTAGGCAATATTAATTGGGGTGAATTAGACTATTTGCTATTTGACTTACCTCCAGGAACCGGAAATGAGCAAATTACCATCATCGATTTTATCGGCGAAGTAGATGGCGCGATCATTGTCACAACCCCACAAGAATTAGCTTTGCTCGATGCGAGAAAAATGATTTCATTTGCTCGCGACAGTAACGTCCCTATTGTAGGTGTCATTGAAAATATGAGCTATTATATTTTTGAAGGAGCTGAAAGAGCAAACCTACAAAATCTAGTCGATAGTGAACTAAAAACTATGAACCTCAGCGCAGACGACCAAACAAAAGTTCAAGGGTTATTCGATAAGGTTATGAATCAAGAGCACCATATTTTTAAAACAGGCGGAGGAAAACGACTAGCCGAAGAGTTAGTTCTTCCTTATTTAGGTGCCATTCCTCTAGACACAGATATCACTTCTCAATCCGATGCAGGGGTTCCCGTAGTCATTTCCAAACCAAACTGTTCAGCAACTAAAGCCTTTTTGGAATTGGCTGAAAACTGCCACAAATTTTTAAACCCTGAAGAGACCATAATCGCTGGTTAATGGTTGAGAAAAACATGATTTATAAATTTATTGAAAAATTGATTTCTAGCGTCTTTATCGTCTCCTTAGTCTGCATTTTTTTCTTACCGCTTGCTCAGGCTGACTCCGTTACCAAGGTTGGAATTCATTATAACAACAACCCCGTCATAGCCGAATTAGACGGTCGACCTATTTTTTTAGACGATTTAAAAAATGCAAAAATACAAGACACTTTGATCCAGCTTTACCAAATGCAAAAACAAGGCTTGAAAAGCCAAGTATTAGAGCGTCTTTTAAAAAACCACCCAGAATTGAGCGAAATCGCTCACCCAGAGTTATCTTTAAAGGATATGAAGCAATTTTATGAAACAACTCCGGGCATAAAAGATTTGGGCACCTTTAAAGAGATGAAAGATCGGATTCGGGATTATTTAGAAAAGATTTACCAAGCAAATTATAACGAACAAATGTATCAATTAGCCCTTCAAAAAGGATGGCTGATAGAGTTTTTAAAAAAACCTAACGACTTCAGGTTAGTAGCTAGTTTGGGTACTGCGATGTTGTACTCCAATGATAAAAGCTCAACTAAAAAGAAAGTCGCCGTTTTAGAGTACTCAGATTTTCAATGTCCTTTTTGTAAAAGAGTTCAAAAAACTTTAAAAAAACTCCGCGTTGAATACGGAGATAAAGTGCAATTTGCTTATCGCCACTTCCCTCTCCCATTTCATAAACAAGCAAGCACCCTAGCCGAAGCCGTGGAATGTGCAAGAGAACAAAATAAGTTTTGGGAACTGCAGTCGGTGATATACCAAATACAAGAAGCTTTCGAAGCGAGCGATGTATTAAGAGCGGCAAGCGAAGCTGGCATCAGCAACATGGATGATTTTAAATCGTGCATGGATAAAGGGAAATATAGAGATCGAATTGCAAACGACCTAAAAGATGGAGCCCAAATGGGTATCCAAGGAACACCCACTTTTATCATCGGTTCATTCGACTCCGAAACCGATACTATCTCAGGAGAAATGTTTTCTGGAGCGGTTCCCGAAGAAAAGTTTGTATCGGCTATCAAAAAATATTTGACTCTAGCTGAATCTAACCCCATGAACTGAAAGTTTATCGCCTCTATAGCCTATGATCGTTTTGAAAAGCGTTCCCAAACGGATTCCTTTAACTACATTCCTTTTCTTTATGCTATTCGTCGGGTTAGCAGAATCTTTTTCATTTAAAGATTTGAAAGAGTTTCAGTCTGCCAAGACGAAACTACCGACATTAGAAATATCTGCCGCCACCATTCCAGAAATGGTAAAACCAGGAGAAAAGTTTACTCTCCACTTACAGGTCATTCTGGAGACCGGCTCTCATATCTATTCACTTGAGGAAAACTATGAAGGAGAGCAATTAGCAACTCAAATAGAAATAAACTCTCCTAATTTACATCCTCTGAGTGTTTGGACTGAAACACCACCCAAATTATCTTTAGATGGCGTACTAGAAAAAACGGTTAAAATTCACGAATCTTTAGTTCAATTTAATCGCGACTATAAAGCTACCGTTCTCCTTTCTCCAAAAGATAACGAACTAAGTGGGGGAATAATTTATCGAATTTGCGATAACCGAACCTGCTCTCTTCCTCAAAAATCAAAATTCAAAACTAGTTTAAATATAAAAAAATGAATGGCTACTCGGCAATCTAAATCATGACGCCCCTTTCTATAAAAAACTTCTCTCCCAACAACATACGTACAAAACTAAAATCCAAAACTCCAGACTCAGTTTGGAAAATACTTGAAGAGACTGCTTCTTGTGCCGAGAATCGTAAAATGGATGTTTACCTTGTTGGCGGTTGTGTCAGAGATTTCTTGCTGGATACAAACACTTTAGATTGGGATATTGTCGTCCAAGGCGACGGTCAGCAACTAGGAGAGGCAATCTCTTTAAAACTAGATGGTAAGACGCAGAAAAAAGGGCAATTTCTAACTTGCTCAGTAACTTTTAGTGATGGGAATAAACTCGACATCGCCACAGCAAGATCGGAAGCATACCAACACCCTGCCGCTTTACCAGAAGTTCAAAAAAGTTCAATTGACCAAGATTTACTTCGAAGAGATTTTACTATCAATGCATTAGCTCTAAAACTAAATGGAAAAGACGCTTTTGAGCTTAAAGATAATTACGGTGGTTTGCAGGATCTTAAAGACGGAATTATTAGAATACTACATAATAAAAGCTTTATTGATGACCCTACAAGAGCCTTTAGAGCTATACGGTTTGAAAAAAGGTTTGGATTTATCTTAGAAGCTGAAACTAATCGCCTTTTAAGAAAAGCTATCCATGAAAAAATTTTTGACCGGTTAAGCGGTGTACGACTTTTTAATGAATTAAAGCGAACGTTAGAAGAAGACTTCCCAAAATCTTATTTGTCTCGTTCGCAAGAAATTCAACTTTTGCAAACCATCCATCCAAACCTCTTAAGTTCTGAGTTAGGATCTGAATTGCTCGAAACAATTCAAAAAAGCTTTCTAAATAAAAAAATAAGCTATAGCGATCTAAACCCCAAAAGTTGGGCAACTTACTTTTTAGGTTTACTTTATCCATTAGAAAACTCTTCGCGCCAAGAATGTTTAGCTAGATTAGATATTAAAGGGAAAGAAGCCAACAATTTATCAGAAAATTTAGAGGGAATTGAAAAAGCACTTATAATATTGGACCAACCTAATGATCAAGAAGCAGTGGCAATTTTTGAAACACTAAATGACCTAAGTGCCGAGGCAATTTATATTCTTTTGACTTTAGCTAAAACTAAATCTGTTCCTAAGGCCGTTTCTAATTACTACTCCGTATATCGCGACAGAGTGCAAGCCTACATAACGGGAGACGACTTAATTAATTTAGGGTTTTCTCCCGGCCCGATTTTTCAAGAAATCTTATACA
>CAWVUN010000076.1:0-7400 GCA_963932495.1 uncultured bacterium | reverse complement strand
AAGAAAGAAGGAGTGAAAACTCAGGTGGCTTTTCATCTTTTGGTATGTCGGTTTTATCGTCTTTTTTTGATTTTGCTGATTGTTTAAAATTAAAACTACCATCCTCCCGCTAACATCTGTTCTCAAAAAAACTAAAAGAGAACAAATATTAATGTCAAAGCTGCAATACCCAATGAATCAAAGTGGAATTATTTTCGTAACGAGTATTTAAAGATGCTTAAATTGACAAAAGAAAATAATCTTCCTCCACTAGTTGTTACGTTATTGCTTAATGGAAGTGTTGATCCTAAGAAAAATAATTTCAAAAGCCCTGTTTGTGAATTGGCTCAAATGATTGAACTCTATAAGTATGTTGGCGAGAGTTTATCTAAAGAAGAGATCCATGTTGTGGATACGTTGCCTCTATTTAAAAAATATTCTGGTATGTCCATGGCTATTTCAGAATGGGAAATTCACGCTAACTATTTAGGGCACTATATATATATGCTGAATCTATATATAGTTATTTATTGAAGAACAGATTGATACCCTATTAAAAAATCGAGCAATTATATCTAAATTCGAATGAACATTAATAATCTTTATAGAGGCGAAATTCAATTTTTTTAAGAGTTGAATATATTGTATATGGGTCGTGGCGTTTTAATTTCTATAGGTTTCTTAGTTTTTATTGCTCTAATTTCATTTCAATCTATATTGGGATCAGGTAAATACTCTTGCGAAGTTTGCGTGGAATATAACGATCAAAAAGTTTGCCAAAAGGCAGTTGGAGAGGATAAAAGCTGGACTATTGATCAAACAATCATTGCCGCTTGTGCGGGAGCTGGCGTGGATGGATTTACAGAAGACGATTGTCATAAGAAAAAGCCAGTCAAAATAGATTGTCACGAAAATCAGTTACGATAACAATGGGTCAGTTAAGGGAAGTCTTATGTGCTTAATATTTTTTCAAAAAAAACTAAAAAATAAATTAGATTTAATTGTAAAAATTAGTTCCATGGTTTTTGCAATTCTGTTTTGCTCAGGTTTTTCATTTGGAGGAAATGTTGTTGATGAATTAACGTACCCAAATGACGTTCGGGTTGAAGTCTTCGCTACAGATCTTCCCAGGGCCCGCCACATGGTTTTTGACGATAAAGGTGTTTTATTTTTGAGTCAAAGATTTGGAAAGGTAGTCGCTTTACCGGATACAGATGGCGACGGTAAAGCTGATAAGAAAATTACGATTTTAGAGAACCGCGAAACACCTCATGGTTTGGCGTTTGTTAAGTTAGATTATGGGTATTATCTTTATGTCGCTGAAGAGCGTCAAGTTATCCGAATGAAGCGGAAAGCAGAGCCATTTTCATATGGCAAACCTGAAGTGATAATTTCAGGTATTCCTGGCGGCGGGCATTCTACTCGAACCATTAAAATAAAAGACGGAAAGCTGTATCTCTCAGTGGGGTCCTCTTGTAATGTTTGCATAGAGCGAAACCGAATGAGAGCGGCTGTTAGTGTTTTTAATTTGGATGGAAAGAACGGTAAAATTTTTGCCGAAGGGTTGCGTAATACGGTGGGTGTGGAATTTTCTCCTTATTCGGGAGAGATTTGGGGGGTTAATAATGGAAGAGATATGTTAGGAGACAATTTTCCCCGAGAAGAATTGAATATTATTCGCGAAGGAGTTCATTATGGCTGGCCCTATTGCCATAATAATCGTGTAAAAGATCCAAAGTTTGGGAATCAGTTTGATTGCAACAAGACTCAACCACCAGCGCATACTTTTACGGCACATATGGCCCCACTAGGGCTCGCTTTTTATCAGAGTGGAAGTTTACCTAAAAAATACGATAATAGTTTGTTCATTGCTTTTCACGGCTCTTGGAATCGATCGGTTCCAGCAGGCTATAAAATCGTTCGAGTTATTTTGAACGAAAAAGGGGAAATCCAATCTCATGAGGATTTTATTACCGGTTGGTTGCGGTCTGATGCAGGGAAGAATGGACGCCCAGTAGACGCCGAACAATCTCCTAAGGGCGATTTATTTATTTCTGACGACCATGGAGGTTTGGTTTATCGAGTTACAAAAAAATAGGTTGGTTTGGTAAGTTAAATAAAGACTTAGGTGTGTTAGGAGTCGTTATCGCCTGGTTCGTCTTTACCAACCAGAAAATACAATGCGACCAATGCCACGACTGCTAAGGCCATTTTCAAATAGATTTCATTATAATCCAAAACTTTTTAGCTCCTGTATTTAGTTTCTTAAACTTATGGGTTTCTAGCCATTAACAAAATTGATTTTACCTAATTAAATTGCCTGAACAAATTAAATTTCAGTGGAATCTCACCTGTGTTGATTATAAATCGAATTCCATTAAGTCTTCTGCTAAAAATAACTCGTCTGAGAATTTTTTTTGGCAAGCTTGACGAACCGATTCCAGTTTACAGGGGGGATAAAAACGGGTGAGGCAAAGCTTTTTGCAATTTGATTTGTGACCCATCTTACCTGCGAGGATTGGAGTTAGGTGACCGCCTGATTTCATACTATCGGGAAATCAACATTCTAAAATCATCAAATCTGCCTGATCGCCTAGTTTGATAATATTTTCAGAAAAATCAGTGTCTCCTGAGATGGACATCGTTTGTCCTTTATATTCGGTAAGCCTATCATTATGACTCATCTCAATATGTTTTGTTTTTAGCGTTTGAATAGATAAGTAGTCTCACACTTTAGTTTCTTCGTCTACTTCTATGATATCGATTTTATAAGTTGTAGGTTGTAGCCAATGGCCGAACGCTTCTGTAACCTTTTTGAAGAATTCCTTAAACCCTGGTCCACCAATCAGTTTTAGGCCTTTAACCCTTGGGTCTAAATAATATCGAGAAGAAAAAGAAATATGATCAAGTCGCACATGTGGTCGGGATAGTTATGCGTGAAAAAAAATTCAGTCTATATCGTGGTAAGTCAATCCAAGATTCAATAGTTGTCGTAAATTTCCATAGCCAAAGTCGACTAAATAATTAAATCCTTTCGATTGAACTAATATGCCTGCTGAGTTTCTTTTTAAAGAGGGAACAGCCGTTCCCGAGCCTAGAATGGTGATTTTCATGTACTTGACCTTTACGTATAAAAAAAAATGTTACAAAATCAAACTTTAGCGGTAAAATTTTTGTCTAGTTTCAATTCTCTAATATCTTTTCGAAAAGTTTCTAAAAATTTATGATACTAGTTACCGGAGCCGCAGGTTTCATCGGTTTTCATTTGTGCAAAGACCTTCTTTCTAAAGGAAAGCGGGTTATCGGAATCGATAATTTAAATGACTATTACGATGTTTATCTTAAACGAGACCGGATAAAAGAAATCGAGTTGGACTCAGGCTTTAGTTTTGAACAAATTGATATTTGCGATTTTGTCAAGCTACGTGATCTTTTCTCTTCGCGTAAAATTTCATATGTTTGTCATCTTGCCGCGCAGGTGGGAGTTCGTTACTCTCTAGAAAATCCTTTCCCGTATCAAAAATCAAACCTTGAAGGTTTTTTAAACGTTCTAGAAGTCTGCCGAGAATTTTCAATTAAAAACCTAGTGTATGCCTCGTCTTCTTCCATTTATGGAGCCGATCCCAAAATTCCGTTTTCTGAAGATGAGAAATCAGATCGACCTATTTCTTTATACGGGGCAACCAAACGTGCCAACGAATTGATGGCTCATTCATATAGCCATCTATATGCTATCCCGACGACAGGATTGCGATTTTTCACAGTTTATGGTCCCTGGATGCGGCCTGATATGGCTCTTTTTAAATTTGCTTGCAAAATTCAAAAGGGAGAACCTATCGACGTTTATGGCCAAGGCAAGATGAAACGGAACTTTACTTATATAGATGATATTATTCAGGGAGTGGTTCTTGCTTTAGAGAAACCGCAACCTTTTGCCCTCTATAACCTTGGTAACGATAAAACTGAAATACTTGAAGATTATATTCGCATTTTAGAAACTTGTTTAGACAAGCCTGCAACTCGTAATTACCTTCCTCAACAACCTGGCGATATGGCCGAAACATGGGCAGATCTTACCAAAATACGTCAAGATCTCGGCTACGAACCTACCACTAATATAGATGTTGGCATTAAAGAATTTGTCTTATGGTTTCAAAATTATTATAGCCAATGACTTCGGTAGCTTTTGATTTGTTTCTGATTATTTATATTTCAATTGCCAAAATATTTTTCGGAATTTATTGAAAAGACATACTGACGCTAAATTGCTGGGTTATGCAAAAATAGTCGCTTGACAGTCTTTATTCCTAAAAAATAATATATACGTAAGCTTGGAGATAGGCTTAATGCCTCTAATAAGATTTTTGATTATACATAAAGATTTGGTATATTTTATTTATATACCGTCTTCACAAATAATTGATCTTTTCTTGTTTAGGAGATTTTATATCTTACCCGCCTGCAATTAATTCCTTTGGAAATTTTCAAAGATTCTCCGAGCAAAAAGAAAATATTAAAGTCGGCTTGGTTAAAATTCGATCTTCTTCCAAAGCATTAATTTTTAATATGAGTTTGAGTTGATTCGTTAGTTGATTGAAGTAGAGCTTTTTTTAAAAGTCGTCTACATGTAATTGGTCAGGAATTCGAGCTTGTCAAAAGAGATTGGTCATCCGATTCGACGCCATATTTGACTTTTTCTAGTCCAGATCAAGCTCTTGAATTCCTTCAAAACGTTAATAGCAGTAACCCGAGCAACTCTGAAATTTTGAAGGAGGCATTGATGGAAGCTTCTCCAACCGAGCATGTAAAAAATATGGCTTTCGGATGTATTATTTTAACTTGCGGCTGAATTAGTGAGTGGTCGTTGGAAAGTTATATTGCCATGGAATTATCGTAAGCAACCACCAGTGGTAACTTCATCTAGCTCTCGAACTCCCAATCAATTAGAAAAAGCGGCTAAAAACTCTCCTCCTCTAAAACAAGAAGCAAAAAAAGAAAAGAAAAAGGAAGAAGAAACTATTTCAGAAGAGACTGCTACTGCTCAAGCCGAGGCTTTGGAAGAAAGCGCGAAAGAAGGAAAGCGATATAATTATCGCTAAAGGACATCCTTATGAATCCTTTGGTAATCCTCTTTTTTTAAAGACCCTAAAGGCAGAAATTATTTTTCTGTTATTGCCATAGCAGAACATAAAAAAGCGGTAATGTTTACCTAATTCAATGGGAGAATATAAAAACTATACGGAATTGGTTGAAGAAACTATTTATGCTTTTATCAAACAAACTATGAGAGGATTTTTACTTTTTTACAAAATCAGACGCCCAGGTCTTATCCGACTCAACGCTCCACGAGGTTTATTCAATTGTGTCAGACTTGATTCTGGCTTTAAACAGATAGGACAAGCTGTTTCAATTTTTGGAGAAACTGAAATTTTTGAATTTGATTTTGCTATTTTAGAAAATGATTTCGCGGTTTTTGCTACTTCTAATGAAGAATTTATTTTTGCAACTGGATCAGTTGATCAAGATAAGTTTAAATGGTCTACTTTTTATGAAAGACCTTTTAAGTTTGAGCTGATTCTGCATTCAATCTTACCAGTTAAAGAAAAAATTTATTTTGCAGTTATCAAATCACTTCCAGAAGGAAAGCGTAGAGTCTTAACTTCGTCAATTTTGCTGGATCACTGACTTGCTTAAGTAGTGTTTTATTAGAAGGGGTTTTTAAGGAAAGGAAAAGAAAAACTTACCTCTCCCAGAGAGAGGGGAGAGGTATAATAGTTTTTTGGTTTTCTATGCGGCGAGTTGGGTTTTGGCGGTATCCATCAGTTTCTTGAAGGATTCTGCGCTTTGAATAGCAAGCTCTGAAAGCATTTTTCGATTTAAGTCGATATTTGCTTTTTTCAACCCATAGATGAATTGACTGTAAGTCATTCCTTCCGCGCGTACGGCTGCGTTGATCCTAGCGATCCACAACCTTCTAAAGTCTCTTTTTTTATTTCGTCGGTCTCTATAAGCGTAGCATAAGCCTTTTTCAACCGCTTCTCTTGCTTTCCGATATAAATTACCGCTGGATCCGCGAAAACCCTTGGCTAATTTAAGAATCTTTTTTCTTCTGTTGCGGGCTACGGTCCCGTTTACTGCTCTTGGCATTAATAATCTCCTTTATTCATGTTGCCTATTAGGTCAACAACACCTTTATTCGTTTAGCATCGCCCGGGGCCATTACCTTGGACTTGCGCAAATTTCTTTTTCGCTTAGTGCTTTTAGATGTCAAAATATGGCTGGTAAAAGCCGAGTGTCGTTTAATCTTTCCCGAACCGGTTTTTTTAAACCGCTTGGCGGCCCCCCGATGGGTTTTCATCTTGGGCATTGATTCGTCTCCCTGAATGTTTCTGTTACTACAAAATTTATCATTAAAAGCCTAAAAAGTCTAAGCTCCTTTTCTCTTGGTTCTTGGAGCCAAAATCATTACTAAGGTTCTACCTTCTTTTTTGGCCGCTTGCTCTATCATTCCAAATTCTTCACAGGCTTCTGCAATCTTATGGAGCAGTTTTTGTCCTTGTTCTGGATGGACAATCTCGCGTCCTTTAAAAAAAATCAGAACTTTAGCCTTGTCTCCATGCTCTAGAAAACGTTGTACGTGTTTTAGCTTAAAATCAAAATCGTGGATATCGGTATTAGGTCTAAATTTAACTTCTTTTATGTGTACGATTTTTTGATTTTTTTTGGCTTCATGGGCGCGTTTGCTTTGTTTGTATTTAAATTTACCATAATCCATGATCCTGCAAACGGGTGGATTGGCGGTTGGAGCTACTTCAACCAAATCTAAGTCCCTTTCTTTTGCCATTTGCATAGCCTCTCGCGTTGGAAAGGTTCCTAATGGCCCACCATCGTCGTTTATTACGGCGACTTCTTTTACTCGGATCATTTCGTTGACACGTTGCTTTTTAATCGATCTTCCTCCTAAAAAAAATTAATAACTTCCGTCAGTTCAAAGCTTTTTGGGTCTCGGTCTCCTTAAGCTCGACAATAAATTCTTCCAAATTCATTGTTCGAGTTTCCTTGGATTTCCTTTTTCTAACGGCTATTTTTCCAGCTTCTACTTCTTTTTCTCCTAAGACAATAGCATAAGGGATTTTGGCTATTTGTGCTTCCCTGATCTTGAACCCAATCTTTTCGTTTCGCAAATCTTTTTCGATTCGGAAACCCTCTTCGTTTAATCTTTGAGAGATTTTTTCAACATATTCTACCTGATGATCGGTAATAGGTAAAATAATTACTTGCACTGGGGCTAACCAAACTGGAAAAGCTCCCGCATAATGCTCAATTAAACAGCCAAAAAAACGTTCGATAGACCCCATTAATGCACGATGAATCATGATTGGACGGGATTTTTTCCCATCTTCCCCAATATAATTGATATC
>CAWVUN010000075.1:0-7431 GCA_963932495.1 uncultured bacterium | reverse complement strand
TATCGTTAGACACAGACGACTTTGAAGACGAAAGTGAAAGTAGTAGTCAAAATGCTATTGCTGTTCAGCCTGAGGAAAACTTGCTTTTATTGGGTATGGATGATTTCGATGAAGAAGTAGCCCAATCGGAAGAGCCTTCATCAATCAACTCAAATCTTTCAACCGCGAAATCGCCAACAGTTGAGAAACCATCTGAGGCTAAACCTAAAGATTATTGGATGATTTGGCCTCCAATTCGATACGACTATAAATACATTCCCACTGAAAGCAAAACTGGAATGGTTGTATTAGCTGCTCCCTATGAAACACTCGGGTATAAAGAAGGTGAAATTGTCTTGTCTTCCTGGGAAGACGGGCATTATTTGGGTACGGACGATAGGGGACGCGATGTTTTGGCTCGCTTAATTTATGGATTCAGAATCTCCCTTATATTTGGTTTGAGCCTGGCAATCACGGGAACCATTGTGGGATGCTTCCTTGGCGGCGTTCAAGGTTTCTTCGGCGGATGGATCGATCTAGTCGGTCAAAGATTAATGGAAATTTGGGGTTCTATGCCAAGGCTTTATTTATTGATCATCCTTAGCGCGTTATTAACCCCTTCCCTTTTCATATTATTTTTCATATTAAATTTAACCGCCTGGATGGGAATCGCCGCCTATATTCGCGCAGAATTTTTGAAATCTAGAAACTTAGAATACGTTAAAGCCGCCAAAGCTATGGGGGTTGCAAATTTTGAAATCATGAGGCGTCATATATTACCGAATTCATTAACTCCCGTAATAACCTTCTTCCCGTTTGAAGTAACCGCTGGGATATTGGCATTAGTGAGTTTGGATTATCTAAACCTTGGTGTTCCAAGTCCCTCACCTAGTATGGGAGAATTATTATCCCAAGGAAAAAACAACCTGCAAGCCGATTGGATTATCTTGCCAACATTTCTTACTTTGACAATTACTTTATCGCTATTAACTTTTGTAGGCGAAGGGGTACGAAACGCATTCGACCCTAAAAAAAATTAATGAAAGTCTCTTTCTCTACTCAATATGCCTCTTAAAGTTTCCAATTTAAAAACGCATTTTCGCGTCGGGTTTGAAAAAACTGCGCAAGCAGTCAATGGCGTTTCTTTTGAGCTAAAACCAGGTAAAACCCTCGCTATTGTTGGAGAATCTGGCAGCGGTAAAAGTCAAACCGCTTATTCTATTATCCGATTAATTGCCGAAAATGGTTATCATCCTGAAGGAACTATTGAATTTGATGGCAAAGATCTCATGAAATTTTCCGAAGAGGAGATGCGGGAAATTAGAGGCAACGACATTGGGATGATCTTTCAAGAACCGATGACCTCTTTAAACCCCCTATTCCGAATTGGAAATCAATTGGAAGAGCCGTTGCGCCTTCATCAAAAACTAGCGAAGAGCGCAGCCCGAAATCGCGCGTTGGAATTACTCACCCAGGTTGGAATTCCAGACCCGGAAAACCGAATCGACAACTTCCCGCATGAACTGTCAGGAGGAATGAAGCAACGCGTCATGATTGCCATAGCGCTTGCTTGCGAACCAAAGGTTTTAATAGCCGACGAGCCGACCACCGCTCTCGACGTCACAATCCAAGCACAGGTTTTACGTCTAATGACCGACCTGCAAAAAGAAAAAGGAATGTCAATTCTTTTAATAACGCACGACTTGGGAATCGTCAACCAAATGGCCGACGAGATCTGCGTTATGTATGCTGGGAAAATTGTCGAGCAAGGATCTAGAGAACAAATTTTAAAAGAACGCGCTCATCCTTATACTCGAAAACTATTCGATTCCATCCCACAATCTGACGATGCGGGTTTTTATTTAAATACTATAGAAGGAATTGTTCCTCCAGCAACAGAGTATGGTGAAGGTTGTTTGTTTAATGACCGCTGTCCAGAATCTATCGACATTTGTAAAACTAAAGAGAGTGCATTACATGCCATATCTTCAGGTCACAAAGCAGCTTGTCATTTACTAGAAAACTCCCAAAGCATTCAAGTCCGTGAAAAAGAAAAACGTCCAGCTCCAAAAAGAAAAATTTTTCCAGAAGTATTAATGAAAACTGAAAATCTCAAAACATGGTTTCCTGTCCGACGAGGAATTTTTAGACGTATTGCCGCTTACGTCAAAGCTGTTGACGATGTAGATATAGAGCTAAAAAAAGGCTCTACATTAGGATTAGTAGGAGAATCCGGCTGCGGAAAAACAACATTAGGCGAATCTATCTTACGATTAAACGCTCAAGCGAGCGGCAAAATCATCTATAAAAATCAAAATATTTTGGAATTGGATAACCAAAAATTAAAAAAGATGAGAAAGCAGCTTCAAGCCGTGTTTCAAGATCCTTATGGGGCTCTTTCTCCTAGAATGACCATAGAAGAAATCGTGGGTGAAGGATTGCGTGTTCATTATCCTAATTTGTCATCTGAAGAAAAACTAGAAAAGATCAAAGCCGTTTTAGAAGAAGTGGGATTGCCTGCATCGGCAATAGAGCGTTATCCTCACGAGTTTTCAGGAGGACAGAGGCAGCGCATAGGAATAGCTCGCGCGATTATTTTGGAACCTGAATTTATACTTTTAGACGAACCCACCAGCGCTTTAGATGTTTCGGTACAAGCGCAAGTGTTAAATCTATTGCGAGATCTTCAACACAAAAAGCAACTCACCTATTTATTCATCACTCACAATTTAAATGTAGTGCATTACATTGCCGATACGGTGGGGATCATGTATTTAGGAAGAATTGTGGAATACGGATCTGTTGAAACTATTTTCAAAAACCCTCGGCATCCATACACTAAATCACTTTTAGAAGCGATTCCAAGCGTAACTGAAAAGAAACCGTTTAAAACATTGACAGGCGACGTCCCCTCCCCGCTTTATCCTCCAAAAGGCTGTCATTTTCACCCACGTTGTCCCATTTATTTAAACGAACCCGATGGATCGCCTCTAAAACAAAAATGCCAATCAACATATCCTGATATCCATGGAACAAAATCAGATTACGCTCGCTGCCACGCAATTTAAATTATTGGTATAAAACTCCTGCCCTTCAAGTCAATGAAAAAGCGGTATACCACATAACACAGCCTATCCTTTATCAGTTTTTAATAACAAAACTAATAAATATCTCCTTACTGATTTCATCTCATTCATTGATCAGCGATTAACGAGATAAAACACAAAAACATTTTTTATAAATTTTTCTGGCAACACTGAGAAGCTTTCACTAAATACTAAAAAAATTAATTTTAGCCCTAAAAAAATACAGATTCCAGTTATAAGTATAATTTTAAGAATCCCTTAAGAATGATTGCCAATGAATCATTACACTCAACCATGTCAAAATCAAAAAATAAATAAGCTGAGGCTTTACGAAAAAGCATTAAAAAAATGATCCCCTACCGAAATCATGTTCATACCAGTAATTATGAAAATGGACTCATTAGACAATATTTACCTTTACAATTTGAATCTGTGACTAACGATACGGGACAATTTAGACTTCAAGAAAACGTGTTACATTGTGCCCTATTGTCTTAAAAAGGTTCAATTTTAACGCAACGAGGTTCAACAATCTCAATCAGAAATGAATATCGTTAAAAGAAAAAAAATATTAATCCCAGTAAGGAAACAATGTTAAAGGCATTTTACAAACAAAGTTATCATTATTATTCAAATAATAAATTGAAAACACTCACATCTGTTGCCTTAATATTGACTCTTATTTATGGTGTATTGTTGCGCTTGTTTGCCTTGGATTCGGTAATTATTAACGAATGGGTCACGAGAGATTATGACCGGGCATTTAGTCTATTGAGTGGAGATTACATCCCACTAGCAGGTCCAGATTTGACAAATGGAGGGCGATTGCCTGGACCTTTCATGTATTTTTTTTTAATACTTCCTTTATTACTAAGACCTTCCTACGAAGCCATATTTAATTTTAATTTTTTATTAAATATAACTTCATTATTTGCTGTCTTTTTTATATCTAAACGATATTTCGGTTTTTATTTTGCTATTGTCGCTACAGCACTAACCGCAGCAGACCTCTCCCACATTGGCGCTGTCCATTTCCCAATGAACCCTGCATTCATCATATCTTTTTTAACACTTTTTGTGGGAGTCCTATTAGAATTTTCTATAAAAAGAAAGGAAAAGTATTTTCCATTACTAGTTATAATTATTTCATTAGGAATTCAGTTTCATTATCAAATTGCCACCTATATCTTAATACCAATAGTAATAGCAATAGTCTTTAAAATAAAAATATCTAAAAAATCTATTCTTTTGAGTCTAATCATAGCGACTTTTTGTTTTCTGCCTTATAGCATTTATAAGTTGAAAACTTTCTCGTTTGGGCAGAATAGTCATCACGATGTTTATACGTTTATCTTAAAGGAATCTTTTTTTGTAAACCTTATAAAATCAATACCCGTTCAAAACACGATTGAACGGTTATATTTTTTGCCGCCAGTTCAAATGGCAATAGCAAAAGTCGTTAATCTCCATCCAACTTATTTTGGATCTTCATATCTTATAAAACCCTTTATCATTAAGGGGTATGACCCAGAAAAAATAAAATATTTTAGTCGGATAGGTTTTTCTTTGGCGTTTTATTTTTCAATCTTGTTTATTGGTATTCAATCATTTAGACATGGAAAAGAAAGATATATAAAAGAAATCTCTCTCCTTATTCTATTTTTTGTCCCAGCTTATATATACGAGCTGACAAGGCCTTTTATTTACCACTATTGGTATAATTATATTTTTATAATCCCCAAGATTTATATCATAACTTATTCAATAATTTTAATTTACAATTCCGTTCGCCATCGGCTATTAAAAAACGGAGTAATAATTTTTCTTATAATTTTTTTCATCAATCATTTCTTGCATACATCCCAAATTACATCAGTAGCTTTTAATTATTTTAAAGGAAGTCTTAATAATATAAACAATACAACATCCAATCTTACAACTTCGTATAAGCATTCTAAATTCTTATTAAATACAGTCATGCGCGAACTTAATTTAAATCCGAAAGAATATTATGATCGCGTATATTTTTTGGATTTTAATCCATCGTCTTTAAAAAGAATTCAATTGGCCAGTAGTAACACAATAAATATATCTTCGAGGTTGAACTCTCCGTATTTAGATAAGTGCTTTTTTATCTTAGACCCCCAAACCTTTTCCAGTATAAACTTTAATAATAATGACAAATTACATGATATCGGCATGCCGCCTAAATATAGAATTTTTAAAGCATTTCTGGATGACCAAACTATCAATATTCAAGGTGTCCGAGAAATTTCTTTCACTAAATATGGATTTAAAAAATTATTTTCTGCTTATCTATACGTTCCAAAATTCAAACAACCTTGCTACACAAATTCTCACAACCCATATGTTGTCAGTAAAAATACTAGAAACTTGATACAAGAAGCGAAGGCTTTAAGTCCCTCGACAAAGAAGTCAAAACCTAATTTCACTCAAATTTCTTTAGATGAAAAATACAACTTTAAATCTGAGTTATCATTTTTGGAAGGCAAATATATAATTTTAAATCCTGTGAATAATACGCCTTTTCGACTAACAGTATTAATTCAAAAAATAAATAATTTTTATTCGGTCAGAGGAACAGTTGATTCTTTTTTTTATTTTAACAATGGATACAGTAATTTCAATTTTCTGGATATTTTAATAACATCAGATAAAGAAAATAACCATTTAATTAAATCAAAAGATCATACAGTGGATAAGTTTAAAGCCAATATATTGTCAAAAAAATCCCTTTTAACTAGTAATGGTTTAAATTCTGGTATTTTGTACGGGCTTCAAAATTATAACCAAAATTGGTACCGAGAATTTTTATGGGAGCCTAAGGTAGAATTAACAAAGGATAATTTTTATATCGATGTTAAATGGGGAATGTATACAGACGGGATTATAAAAAACCACAGTATAAGGTTGAGAAACCAATCTGGTCAGAATAAAGAATAAAATATCCGCCAAACTTGAACGAGATATTCCTGTTGCTGTGTTTTTAATCTTTAAAGAAACTCATTTAGAGCTTTTTTTTAACTTCGCAAAAACTGAAGAACCGATTCAGTTCCCTCTCTGATAATTTCCTCGGAAGGTTCTTCTAAAGGGTTAGATTCTAGATATAACACTTTTAAGTTTGGTAGTTGTGTTAATTCTTTTGGCAAACGAGTTAGCTTGTTGCCACGAATATCAAGTCCTGTCAGATAACTCAAATTTCCAATTTCAGCAGGTAACTCGGGTATTTTATTTCCTCTAATATACAATTCTTCCAGTCTAGACAAACGGCAAATTACAGCAGGAAAACAGGAAAAGTTCGCGTAATCAATGGCGAGTTTTCTTAATCTTTTTAGGTTTTCAAAACTTTCAGGAAGAGTTTCGAGCTCGTTACCGCTTATATTCAATTCCCTTAAATTTACTAACTCGCCAAATTCTGACGGGATCTCCGTAATTTTCTTTTTTATAAGATGAATTATGGTTCTTCGGCTTCTTTTAGCCTCTTGGATCATCTTTAACATTCTTTCGTTGGTCATTAAATACGCCTCTAATCTTTTAAACTGCCAATTAACTCTCTTAGTTTGAGAATCATTTGCAATACTTTTTCGTCTTTAAGCTGATTGGCAAAAGATTCAGCTTCTTTAATGTGTAAAGTTGTTTCTTCGATATTCCCCATGTAAAGGAGAAGCGGAACAAGTGTAAAATGTCCTTGCATAATACGAAGAGGATTATTATTCATCTGAGCTGCAGGGATTCTATTTTTTACTAAAGATGTCGCCCTTTCAATAGAAAAATGCAAAGCTTTATAAGCTTCTGGTATCAATTGTAAATCCATCGGCAAAACTTCTTTTAAAACCGCTAACGATTCAGTCCAATCGCCTTTTCTCCATAAAGAAAGACCTAATATTGCCTCTACAATTCCCCGTGCATTATTGTCGCCGATTTCATTAATCATTTTTAGAGACAACTTAAAAAATTCAATCGCCTTTTGAACTTGAGCTTGTTCCCAAGTAACAAGCCCCAAATAAGCAAGCGTTTGACCTTGTTCCTGTATTTGATTGTGCTCTTCGAATATTTCCAACGATTTTTTAAAAGAACTTGCCGCACGCGGCCATTTTCTATCGTTAAGAAAAAAATGGCCTATTTTCATATAAGTCTCTGCTTCTTTTAATCGATCATTTTCCTTTTGAAAATGACCTAACGATTTTTCTAATCCTGTCAGAGTTTCCATCTTTTAAGAAATAATGTATCCTATTGAGCTTAGTTTCAAAGAAATCAATATCGTAACGGAATACAGATCATAATTGCCATCTTTATTTTACTACTTTGCGATTATTGATAGAGTTCTTAAAAAATAATACTATAA
>CAWVUN010000074.1:0-7513 GCA_963932495.1 uncultured bacterium | reverse complement strand
ATGTTATCAATGGCTTAAAGTGCATTGATGGAATAGATCAGGAAACAGTCGAACGCAAAGGTACGCGGCTTGATCATCTTCCCATACTCCACATTTGACTATAACTCTATTTAATGCAAGCTTTATCAAAGTACATAGATCATCCTCTTAAGTTAATTAACAAATTTTTTCTTAGGAGGAATTGAGTTTAAATTACTTATTTTCTTGATAGGAAAATTGAGGTTTTGAAGCAAAAATGATTAAGCTGATTTTTTCGTTTCCTCGGTATCTGGATTAGCCATTTTTGTATAGAAGTTGGTACTTTCTCGTCGAGAATGACCCATTAGATTTTGAACTGTTGGTACTTTCGCTCCTTGTTGAAGCAAAAAGGCAGCAAAGGAATGTCTTAATGAATGCGGAGTTGCATTTTTTCCTATACCCGATATATCTAAAGCAGCTTTAAAATATTTTGCGAATGCTCGAGTAGTCAGCTTTCCTCCTCGCTCACTGGGAAATAAATAATCTTCAGATTCTTTCTTCCCGATTTGGCGAAGAATAGCGTCTGATAGACTTCGTGAAAAAATAGTGGTCCTTCCTTTGCGCTTTATCCCGTTTCCTTTAACAAGTAAGTTATTTGTTTTTAAATTAATTTCTTTTACTTTTACTTCAACCAATTCAGATACCCGGAGTCCAGCGCTATAGGCTAATTCAATCATAAGTCGATGTTTCAGGTTTTCTGCAGAAAGAGCAATTTTTCTAACTTCTTCTAGAGTTAATAAAACAGGAGTTCTTTCTTTCATTTCGGGTCTCTCAACTTCGCTTAGTGGAAACTTTTGATCAAATACTTTTGTCCATAGAAAACGCAAGGCATTTATAGCCTGATCAATTGTGGAGCGCGATTTATTATTTGTATTTAGATATCGTAAATAGTCTTCTAAATCTTGATTAGAAGCTTCATGTGGATCCCGTGGCAATATAAAAAATAAAAAATTTCGAAGTTGTCCTAAATAGGCTTTGATGGTTTGGTCTCTATATTCGTGGACCTTCAACCTTTCTTCGATAACTTCGTATGGTTGGGAGGAAAACTTAGGAAAAGGAAGGGATGCGTCCATGAAACTCTCCTGACTTGATGGCGAAAAGGATGAATCTAAAAGAAGGCGGATGCCGAGATTTTTCTTAATGAAAAATTTAACGGGCCGTTTGAAATGCGGATTATGAAATGAAATTTAAAGTTTAACTTAATTTGAAAAACGATTCAGTGATGAAGTCATTAAAATTTTAACAAATTTTATTAAATCGTCAAATGTATTTATTGTGTTTTTTTATTATTGTCTTAAAGCCGATCCTAAAACAGTTTATCTTGTATATTGAGAAAAATAAGGCAAAAGACTATAATGGTCGGTTTTTTAATCTTCCAGTTTTAAGAATCAGCCTTTATTCAATGACTGGTTTTTTCGTTAATTGGGTTTGTCTGAAATTTTTCGGAAACTACAAATGAAAGATTTTGCTAAAGTTTTAAAATACGCAAAGCCTTATAAGAAGATATTAGTATTTTCTTTTTTGTGTTTGGTGTTAACTTCGATAATTAGCTTAATGCTTCCTCTAATAGTCAAAAATATGGTGAATGCCGTGTTTATTGAGAAAAATGGAGAAGCGTTAAATAGTTTAACGATAGACTTAGTCATCACAATTTTATTTCAAGTTGTTTTTGCTGTTGTGCATAACTATGTTTTTGCTTATGTCGCCCACCGTTCTGTAACAGATTTTCGTACAGAAGTGTTTTCCCATATCCAAAGTTTGTCCATTAGGTTTTTTCAAAAACGAAGAGTTGGGGAAATTTTATCCTGTATGAGTTCGGATATATCGGTTATTCAAAATGCTATGACTAGTATACCGGTTGCGGTATTGAGGCAGACGATAACCTTGATTGGTGGATTAACTATTATTCTTTATTTGAATTGGAAGTTAACTGGATTAATTATTCTAGCTTTACTTCCATTAATGGGATTTGCTCGGTTTTTCGGTAAAAGATTAAGAGGACTTTCTGAGAACGTTCAGGATAAGTTGGCCGAGGCCCTAACTGTATTGGAAGAATCTGTTTCGGCTATATTTACAGTTAAATCCTATTGTCGTGAAGATTATGAAAAGAATCGATTTAAGAATGAAATTGAAAAAGCTTTTGACGCTTCTATTGGCAAAGTCAAAATATCTTCCTTTTTTGGTCCTTTTATCTTATTTCTAACGTTTTTAGTCTCAGGTATTTTGATCTGGTATGGTGGGCGGCAGGTGATGATAGGTACCACGACACCTGGAGAGTTAGCGGCGTTTTTCCTTTATGGAATTATCATGGCAGGACCTATTGGAACAGTCATTCGCATATATGCTCAGTCTCAAGAAGCCGTTGGCGCGATGAAACGCGTGAACGAAATTTTAGAAGAACAACCTGAGGTAAAATTGCCCACGAATCCGTTATTGCTTACGGAGGGGCGAGGTGAAATCGAATTTGAAAATGTGAATTTTAGTTATGAATCTGAGCACCCGGTTTTACACAATATTAGTTTTCGGGTTGCTCCAGGAGAGACAGTAGCTTTAGTTGGACCAAGCGGTGCTGGTAAGTCAACTGTGACTTATCTTTTGCAGAGGTTTTTTGATCAAGACTCTGGAAGAATTCTTTTTGATGGCTATGAGCTAGAAAAAATAGACCTTAAGAGTTTTTTAGATCAAATTGCCTATGTTCCACAAGACCCTCAACTGTTTGGGGGAACCATTCGTGAAAATATATTGTACGGAAAATTAGACGCATCAGGAGAAGAATTAATATGGGCATCAAAAGCCGCCAACGCTCATGATTTTATTAGTAAGATGGAATCAGGTTATGAAAGTTCAGTTGGTGATAAAGGGATTAAGCTTTCTGGGGGGGAAAGGCAAAGAATTACTATCGCCCGAGCTATGCTGAAAAACCCTAAGGTGCTCATTTTAGACGAGGCAACTTCTTCTCTTGACGGTTATTCTGAGAGTCTAATTCAAACAGCTTTAGAGACATTAATGGCTGATCGCACAACTTTAATTATCGCTCATAGGTTGAGCACCGTTCACAACGCAGATAAAATTATTGTTTTGGAAAAAGGGCGGATAGTAGAGACTGGGAACCACTTAAGTTTAATGAGGGAGGGGAAACTCTATTACCGTTTGTATACTATGGGTATTTTAGAAGAATCGTCGTCGCTATCCATTGAGTAGGTTTTGTTAGCATGATGATGGTGCAGGGCTTTTAATTCTACTAGATCAATCTCAAGGGTCCCCGCTACCATCAAAAATCCTTTTAGGTGTTCAAAAGTTTTCTGGGTCGCCGTTATGATAAATACGGATTCAGGTGTCTACCAATGCCTTTAGGTGTTGATCTTTGATATTGAATTCTTTGGTTTGTGAATTTTGGTCATCGTCATAGACGTAGGAAAAATCTCCCGCCTGGATATTTGCGTTTCCGGATAGTACTCTTGTTTATAAGCAACCAAATAATTTCAAGGTCAGTATGTCTATATAGTTTTGCAATTGTATCCGCAGAAGGTAACGATTTGTTGTTTTCTAAATCGGAAAGAGATCCTTGAGAAATACTTATTAAATCAGCTAGTTCGGCAATTTTGTAATTGGAAGACTTCCTCCATTGCCTTAATCTTCCCCCAAGATTATGGGTTATGCCGATTTACTTCTCTTCCATTGTTAAATCCCCGCACAAGATCAGCTGTTTATTAAAAGGCTAAATACAAGAAGTCTCATTCATCTTGCCATGAAAAGTGAGTTTATAGATTTGACTTTGCTGAATTTTGTTTCGATTTGCCAAATTGTTATCAGTGTATTATGATTTTAATAGACCCGCAAGTTACAATACCTAATTTTAGGGTATTTTTTTGTGTGGTGGAGTCCAGTTGATTTGTCCGTCTATGCTGGCTGAAGCTTTTAGTTTTACTAAGAAAGTTCGTTTTTTAAGGGTTAATAATTTCGAGTATACGATCCTTTCTATAGATTTTAATAAAATCTATAGAAAGCTTTATCTGAAACTATAAATTGACTTTTGATAGAGTGAAGCTACTTTACTAATTCTCTTGTAATTTTTATCTTAACAAAATGAAAATAAGCCAAAAAGTCGTTTTTTTATTTTTCTGGGTTGGGTCAATTTTGTTTTTTCTCTCTTGTGGTAAGTTGCTTGATGTCAATGTGACTGTGGTAGATCAGAAAACTGCTTTGGAAAACCAAATACTAGGGAGTTATGAGGAACTAGGTAACGAGATGGTTTTATTAGCTTCTGTTAGATCTGTTGATGAAAATGGGAAGTTAAAGCCTGTAGTTAAAACTCCTCCAGCAAAGCTGAAAGCGATTAAAGCTATGCAACGGATGGAGTTTAATCGTGATGATATTCAAAGGTTCAAAAAACTAGGTATTGCTGGAGAGAAAAATGATGGCCTCTTAATGTTTTTTGAAACAGATGAAACTAAAAAGGATGAGCAATTTAAAGCTTTTGCTCAAGCTCTGGTAAAAGAAGAGAATGAAGATAGGGAAATAGTTTTGAATAGAGTGATTGCTACTAATATAAGTTTTTCTCCTAAAGACTTACCCAAAGTCAAAAGAATTTACGCCAATCTCAACCGGGATAATGCCTTGTCTGGGGAAAAAACCCAGTTAGAAGACGGAATATGGACTGTAAAAAAGTAACCTCTTCGATTGTTTAATTTTTTAGAGTATTTGGATTTATTATTTAGCGATATGGCATTTCGTCGCCAGCTAATCTTTTTTGATAATCTATTTCCTCTTGGTTCATTTCGCTTACAAATTTTTTAAATTCTTGTGGTGTATTAAAGAAGTATGGTCGATTTTCTTTTTGACCGCAGATTTCGTCTTCTCTTTCTATTACAAATTTTCCTTCTGCACTAATTTCTTTTATGATGAACTTTTTTCTTGTGCGAAGCATGCTAAATAGATCTCTAAAAGACTGTTCTAACTCTTCCGACATAAATGGCTCCTGTATAGATTAATGGTTTCTCTAATATAATAAAACCCTCGCGTTAGGATTTCAATCTTTTGAGAAAAAAACTTGGAATTTGGGTTTTTTAATTTCGAATAAGCATTTTCCGCTAAAAGCATAGTATGCTATAGTTTTACCCGAATGTAAGGCTTCAATCTAACTTAATTTTATACCTAAATAGGTTTAATTTTTTAAACCGTATTTTAATGAAAATGGCTGGAAGATTAACTTTAAGTAAACTTGCGGATGATCTTATTAAAGAAGCTCGAGCTCCTTTTTCCGCCGCAGACTTTTCTGGTATGATTCGTGCGCGTTGGCGCAGAAAAATATCTTCTTCTACATTAGAACGACTTACCGAAAACTTAGTAGAACACCACCAGGTTATTGAGTTAGAGACAAACGACTTTTTGCCCTACCGCGCTGTGTTGGATAAGATTTTTCATATTCCAATGGAAATTCAAATATCTTCCTTGGAATTCCAGGAAAAGATACTGGTACCGGGTTATAGGCTAATACCTGCTATTTCACCAGAACTCAGTGAAGAGAATCTTACTTTATTGGATCCGCAGGGGAAAGAAATCTCAAAGAAAAAGAAAAAATTTTTATTGGAAGAAATAATTGAATTTTACCAATACTCTAGCCCTTGCCACTTTCCTGATCAGATTAACATAAATGAGCAAATCCCTGAAAAAAGTTCCCTTTCTGTTACTGTTTGGCAGATGGAAGAGGTTTTTAAAAGTTTTCAAAATGAGCCAGGTAAAAGCTTGTTGGTTAAACTTGTAGATTATGAGCGTGGTATTTTACAACTCTATCCCTACTCTAATTTTTCTAAGAATCAAAATAAGTTAAAAGCGCGTAGTTTGAATATAGCTTTGGAACAGGCTTTACTAGGTCATCTGAGTCGTTTGATATCTCCTTCTGAAGGTTTTGAAAAACAACTTTTGCGTGCATTTTATAGTATTGATTTAGAACACTTAAGCACCCCATCTTTTTCCGTTAAGCGTTTTTTAGAAAGCACTGAAAAAATTTCAGTTGTAGGTTGTGAGTGGGGCCAGCCTAGGTTCGTTTCTTCTAATAATTCTAATGACTTAGAGTTTCGTTTGGAAATTAGTCCCAAAAAATCTCTAGGGCGATCCGGTACTCTGGATGAAATTTTTGACGACCTAGGACTTCCCTTCAACTCTTTAGAGTTTACCGCGATATTACGAGCTGTTCTTACTCGAAAGACCTATAGCTTAGAGGTTTTAGTGGATATGCTTTTTAGCGGTAAAGGCGATTTATTTCATAACGATAAACAAGAAGATAGGTTTTATCATTTGTTAAGAAATATGATGATCCCGCTTTATAAAGAAATTGAAGAGCCTGAGCCTAAAATTATAGTTGACTTAAGGGAAGAGACTGTTTCAGTAAAATTGAGCTTAATTAAAATATTAAAGTTTTTAGAGCATAAGGAAATTGGGTTGGCAGATTTACCGTTTGAAATTTTGGATCAGGTAATTGAAATGGACCAGTTTTGTTCTGAATCTCTAATATTTTTTGAAGAGTCAAAGCATCCTATTCCAATTCAGAAAATCAAAGATATTCAGTTAGCTTTAAAAATAATTGGTCCAAAACTAGCTGAGCTAGAAGAAGAAATTTATAATAATTTAGGAATTTTTTGACGCGAGGCTTTTATTTAATTTTGAGGTAATTACGTTATTTTTCAAAGGAATAGTTTCGTCGCTTCGTCGAAATCATTTAATACTTTTTTCTTACCTGCTCTAAGTTTTCCTTACTGAGACCAATCTTCTTTGGAGTTTAGATATCTAGCCGTGGGGTAATAGTTTCTCCACTATTTCCTAGTTCTCATTCATGAGATAGAATATCTGAGATGAACTATCCTAGTTTCGCCGAGATATTGTTTGGCTCACTTAAGTTCATCTTTATAGTCTGTCGCTGTTACTAGGGCCAAGACTTTAATAGATGGCACCCCACTTCCATATGGTTGAATCCTAAAATTTTATTTTCTATTTTATAAAGATATTCTTTCTTAACCTCTTAAAGTTTAACGGCTTCCATGGATGATTCTGGTAGTTTGCTAAATATAACCAAGCTGCCGATATCATAAAGCATCCCCGCAATGTAATATCTCTCCGGAATTTTTATTTCTGTTAATATGGCAATTTCTCTTGCGATTAAACCGCAACCAATGCAATGTCTCCAAAAAGATTTTTGGTTAACTGTTTTGTCCATTCCTCCCTTAAATGAGTTCATAATGGGAGTCGCGAGAGCCAAAAGTTGTAATTCTCTTGTCCCCCACGATAGATAATGCATGACTTATGGTCTCAATTTTTTGAGAAAACCCATAAAATGGAGTATTTACGATCTTAAAGAGCCTCTCAGTTAGGGAAGCATCGACACTAATTATTGAGGAGATTTTTTCAAAAAGAGCATTTTCCTCAAGAGCCTGATTAATTTGAAATAAAATAGTAGGAAGAGAAGTTACGTAATCTTCAATTGGATCAAAAAAACTTG
>CAWVUN010000073.1:0-7535 GCA_963932495.1 uncultured bacterium | reverse complement strand
CAGCCGTCGTTAACAAAGCTTCCCAAATACCACCCGCCAAAATACTCGGGTCCACTTGGCCTTTATACTCCGCAACTTTATTAAACGCTTGCACCATACCCATTACCGTCCCCAACAAACCCATCAAAGGAGAAATTGTCGCAATAACTTCCAAGCCCCGGATATTCTTCCCTAGCTTATTGAGCTCTTCTTGCCCAACAACAGAAAGTTTTTCTTCCAGTTTCCAGCGTGGGATACCTTTGTGATTGATACCAGCTTCCATCAAGCGACCCACGGGACCTGTCGAATTTTCAAAAAACTTCATGGAATCTGGATGCTCACCTTCATTATCGTGAAATCCCCCTTCGGCTTTTAATAAAGCCATGAGAGACTCAAAAGTTTTTTCAGGGTCTTCAGAGGATTTGCGGAAATAAATGTATCTCTCTATAATGATCGTCAAACCAACAATAGAACAAATAAAAATTGGAATCATAATGATTCCACCTTTAGTTAGTATTCCTAACGACTCAAGCATTGTTACCTCGTTCTTAATAAAAAAGTATAAATAACTATTGTCATAATAACGAAAAATATATTAACTTGCGGAAAACGCAAATAAAAACGACGACTAAAAGAAAAAGCCTGTCATTAAAATGAATATCAATATCAACTATAATACCTTATTAATTGTCTTGTCAATTGATTAAATTTCTCTCAAAGATAAAACTTCATAGAAAGGAGAAGTGTATAGTAAGTGTTTTATATTGTCTAATTTTTCATCAAAACCGGTCAATTGATGTAACAAAAAAAATAGTAACCATTTTTAAAGAGTAAATTTTAGAAATCATTAACGTTCGAATTTATTTTGGTTTATATATATACGGATTAACCCGAATTATCACAAAAGTGTGACTAGAAAAAATTCTATTGTTAACCAACCAAGAAAAAAGTGAGAAACTTTTGTCCAATTCAAAAATAATATTTTTAGCTTCATACCAAAGTTTGTCTTATTAGGCCAATTTTCTATAACCGTAAATATCTATATTTGAGAATCTCGGTTCAAGCCATTGTTCCTGTCATAAATCAGCTCCTGGTGTATTAGATTTGCGGATAATTATCAAGATCGTTTTAACTTACTATTTTTTCAGGGAAACCAATGAATGATCTTCCCCAGATTAAGTGGACACGACGAAAGTGATGTTTATAATCATTTTCAGGCGGTGTCCATGAGTTAGAAGAAGCGTGAGGTTGATCGTAGCCTGACATCTTAAAAAAAACAGTAACTATCTTCTTGGAGACCAAGCGATGAAATATGAGTTCATCCGTAATTTTCGAGAAGTATTTTCACTGGTATTGATATGTAGTGGGTCGTAGTGGTTTTTATGCCTGGTTATCGCCCGATAAGAGCCCACGTGTTTTGGAGAATAAACGTTTATTAATTGAGATAAAAGCGATTCATTAGAAAAGCCCGGAAACTTATGAGAGTCCATGTGTTTTTCCGTGTTGAAGAAGAAAGAAGTTTCTTGCGATAAACACCGCGTTGCTCGGCTGATGCGAGAAAATAATATTCGCTCGGTGCATAAACTGAAATATAAAATGACGACAGATTTCAACCATAATTATTTTTATTCGGATAATATTTTAGACAGGCAATTTGATGTTTCTAAGCTGAACGAATGCTGGGCACCGGATATTACCTATGTTCCGGTGCAGGAAGGCTTACTTTATTTGGCGGTTGTTCTGGGTTTATTTAATTGGGAGGTTGTCGGTATCGCAAATAACGCGAAATTTGTTCATTGCCGCATTAAATATGGGAGTCGATGGCAAGAGTCCGTAAGGCGGATTATTACATCATTCGGATCGAGGAAGTCAATAAGCGAGCTTAGAATTTCAAGAGATATTGGATGACCAAAATATTTCATGTAGCATAGGTCGAAAAGGAAATTGTTACGACAATGCATTTGTCGAAAGCTTTTTCCACACACTTAAAGTAGAATGCGTTCATAACAAAGTCTATGAGACCCGCAAACAGAACATAGCGGATCTTTCTAAATATATCGAAGTCTTTTATAACCGGAAACGACGGCATTCCTACTTCGGATATGGAAGTCCGGTTGAGTTAAGAGAGCGGCAAAATGCCGCTTAGCTTCGTGCCCACTATTCCAGAAAAATGGTGTGCAATCTTATCGTAAGGTTTACCCGAATGCGAAGTTTATGTCTGCGAAGACATCTGTTTCAAGGATGTTAAAGAAACGGAATGTTGTGCCGATAATGAAACAAAAATTAGAGAAGATGGAAGATGTTTAAGGTTCTTAATTTTTTGTATGTATCTTTTTTTCTTGCTCCTGCGCTGGAAGAGCCGCCAATCCAGTTACCGTCAAAAGGGATCAAGACCAAACAAAAGGGCCGACGGCAGCTACTGAAACTTCAGATAGTTAAAATTGCTTTTTTGTTTCTACATCTAATGCCTTTTCAACCCGCAATTACGTGGCACATGCACCTAACGACAGGAACACTATCACGAAGAACAGAATTTCTATGAAAAACTTGCCCGTATTCATCTGAAAAGCAATACGAAAAACTTATTTTTTAATGTTATTAGTTAAATGAAATAATGAAAATTCTCAAGCTTATTGTATTTATCTCTGGGGCGATATTGATGTCTTTAGAAATAGTGGGAAGCCGAGTTCTTTCACCTTATTTTGGGAACTCCGTTTTTGTTTGGTCCAGTTTAATATCTGTGTTTTTGATGTCATTGAGCTTCGGATATCATTTAGGTGGAAAACTATCGGACAAAATGCCCGAGCCCAAAATTCTAAGCGCAATAATATTTGGATCAGGAGTGCTCATTTTTATTATTCCATTCATTCAAGAACCCGTTAATAACGCTATTTTTGATTTTGACCTTGGGATGAAGTTGAGCCCATTAATTGCTTCATCTATCCTCTTTTTAATACCAAGCATTTTAATGGGAGCGGTATCTCCTTTTGCCGTAAGAATGAGCGTTAAATCCATTGAAACAGTAGGAAATGTTTCAGGAAATATTTCTGCAATTTCAACAATTGGAAATATATTTGGAACCTTATTTACATCGTTTTACTTGATCCCTACAATCGGCACCAAATTAATCATCAACTTATTAGGACTAACTCTTTTACTAACTAGCTTACTTATATGGCTTTGCCGACAAAATATATTAAATAAGACTAGATCATAAACTAATGGCAACTTTTTTTATATAATAGCAATCTAACTTCAACTAAAACCTTGCAAGCACCCTTTTATCAATTTAAAAATTCAATGAAATATCTAATTCAAACCATTACTATTATCTCTTTGTTATTTTTTATTTCGTTCAACGCCGCCGCTATCCCTCCTTACTCAAGCGAAATTAGGTTTAAACCAATTCTTGAAAAAGAATCTATATATAACCACATTGTCGTTTATTATTCTGATAAGGATAAATTGGTTATGGGATTTAAGAGCAAAGGAACAATCTATAACGAGACCGAGATAGATTTATCTGATCCGATATACCTCACAATTGAATATACTCGTCTCTTTATGTCGACTTTATTCTTTGTTCCGGAGCCCAAAAGTATACTTATCATTGGATTGGGCGCAGGAGCGATGTCAAACTTTCTTCAGCATTACTACCCTGAAACAAGTATTGATATGGTTGAGATTGATGGCGAGGTTGTTAAAATATCAAGAGAATACTTTGGAATGAAGGAATCAAAACTTACAAAAGTCCACGTTCAAGACGGTAGGGTATTCGTTAAAAGGACAAAGAAGAAATACGACATTATTTTTCTTGACGCATTCAGAGGCAGCTTTGTACCTTTTCATCTTAAAACTAAAGAGTTTTACGAAGAGATTAAAAAGAAATTAACACCAAATGGGATAGTAGCATCAAATTTATTTGGCGGGTCAGCACTCTACCCTTACGACTTAAAAACATTGAGCACAGTTTATAAAAGGCTTTATTCTTTTAAAGGCCAGGGAAATATTATCGTAATTGCCGGAAACGACAAGTCAGCCGACCTCGAAGACGTCAGTATGATGGAATCTGCAAAAAAGTTAATGACAGAAAAAAAATTCAACTTCGACTTTAAGTATATTGCTGAAACCTATTTCCCTATCAATTCGATAGATAAAAACTTAAACGTCTTTACAGACGATTTTGCACCAGTAAACTTCATCAATAGCGTTAAAGAGCATAATGTGGAATGCTTCGCCTGCCAATACGATACTCGAAAATAGGTAGGTAAATAGGGTGGTGATGTTTCGAGACTAAAGACCGAAGATAACATATGAAGAATTCTTATACAACATTCCCCAGTTATTGCTTAGTTTATTGCTCGTAAATCTCAAATTTTTTGAGGTATTTCACGAAGTCTGCTACATCTACAAGCTCGATGGCCTCTTCTTTAACAATCTGGCGAGCTTCATCCGAAAAATATCCCGTTGTAACCATTATCCCCTTAGCAGCACCCTCGCCTCTTACGGTATCCAAAAACCCAGTTACCATGGTTCCAGGGATAATATTATTCTTTGGTTCAAATACACAAAGCCCTAGATAGAGTCCACCGACAACAGGAGTATCGTCTCTTAATGATACTTCAAGTTCGTCGTCTTCGGCCCAAACGGAATGTTCATACTCAAGGTGGAATTTGGAAAAAAATGCAAGGCACTTTTCCTTAAACTCATTTTTCTCAGTTAGGAAAAGGGGACGATCATCTTTAACATCGTCGCCTAGTCTTTCTCTTGGGGGGGGGGGAGCTGTATTTTTTAATAATAAGATTAGAACAAGTCCAATCATTATGCCAACAAAGGCAATTATAAAAATTCCCACTACTTAACCATTTCATCGTATACTTTTTCTTTTTTACCAGCTTTGATCAGTTTATCGTGCTTAATCATTTCTTTAATAGCTATCCAAAAAAGAAAAAACACGATACCCAGCATAGCCCCAATCGGGATATTATCGGGTTTAGTGGCAATCAATAAGAAATTTTGAAGAGCTGAGTTTTCCATTTAGAGTCACCTAAAAAAATTCAAGTTACTAATATTTAGTATCAAAAAACAGCGAGAAAAAATAAATTATTCATCCTCTTCTTCGCCATCTTCTTCAGAGTCAATTTCGTCGTCGCCACCCTCTTCATCATCTCCATCTTCGTCATCGCCTTCTTCTTCATCTACGCTGACATCAGTGGTGTTATACGAAACAATATAATCGGTTAATCTATCAATTTGTCGATCTATGTTACCTCCTTCAACATCCTCCAAATCACTAAATTTGGAACTGATTACATAGGTATCGCCTTTCTTAGGCCAATGTGACGGCATTTTTGTTTCAGGAATCAAATCCCGCGTATTTTTGAGCCATCTCGGTATCCATTCATGTTTCAAGCGAGCACTAGCTATAGAGAAGTCAATTCCTTTATCTCCTTCGTCATGGCAATTACCGCAATCCATATAGTTGGCCATTTTAATACCTGTTTTAATCGAATCTTCGGCTCGCTCTACATTTTGTCCAGTTTCATAGGTGTGCTCTTTATTTCCTGGAATTAAGGCTTCAAAATAAGCTGTTAATCCCATAGCCTCATTCTCAGTAAAATTGAATGTAGGCATTTTAACTTTAAGCCACGTTCGGACTGGAGTAGGTTGCTGCAAAAAAGAGAATATCCAAGAAGATTTAATTCTTTCTCCAACATGATAATCTCCTCTTTCTAATGGGGGAGGATACATAGATTTGGCTTTAATGTATTTCTGAATAACTCCACCAGTTCCTTCTACAATATGACATCCTCGGCAATTATACCCATCAATAATTCTTCGCCCTGTTTCAATAGCTTTTTGATTTGATGTCAAATGATGTTTATAGTTTTCCGGAATATTCAATCCATTCCACCCTTTGAGAAGAACTAGTAAAGAATTAATCTCAGCCTCGCTTAATCCAAAATTAGGCATCTTATCCAAAACACGCTCTGTTCGGAACGAATTTGGTTTTCTTAACTTTGTAGAAGCCCAAGACTCCCAGGTGTGAGGAATGTGCGTATCACCAAACTCTAGTTCCCAAGTTTGTTTACCGCCAAAAGAAGAAAGCTCTGGAGCTATGCGACCTTCTTTTTCCATCCCTTTAATATCATGGCATGCAAAACAACCGCGACGTCGAACAACTTTCTCTCCATGAGCAATAAATTCTTTGGACCGAATTCTTGCTTCAATTCCTTTAATATGCTTAGGTTTGCCAAATTGAATGAGATATGCCGCTATATCAGAGGCATTATCTATACCTACCCGTAAATTGGGCATTTTACTTTTAGGATTATAATGAGACGGGTTATCAACCCAGCTCACAAGCCAATCGACATTTACTTTGGCAGCAATATTGGATAAATCGGGAGCAAATTCTTCACCTTTACCATTTACAGAATGACAGGCTTGGCAACCGACCGTTTCGAACAGTTTCTTACCATTTTCTGCATCTCCGCTTTTAAACTTATTAGAAACTGTGTAGCCTTTTTCAGAAGAAGCCATCAAATAGGCAGTAACCGCCAAGGCATCTTTATTATCTAAGCCAAAATTAGGCATTCTCGTTTTTGGCAAATATCCCTTTGGGTTCTTAATCCATTTATAAAGCCATGTTGCATTAACCTTTGAGGCCAATCGAAACAACCCAGGGCCTACCTTCTTAGCGTCTTGAAATCCATCCGCTAAATGACAACCATGACAACCTAACTCCAAAAACAATTCTCTACCATGTGAAAGCTCGTCGGCACCTTCAAGGTGAATCACTTCAGCATGACAATTCATACATTGAGACTCTATGAATTGCTCATGGACGATTGGCTCATTAATACCTGTAGACTGATCCATCTCATGATGAGAGCCATGAGCATCTTCTGTTGGAGCAGTAGCCGAACCTTGTCCTTTATGACACCAAGTACAACCTGTCCGTTCAGGAGGATGTTTGCCAATTATAATTTTTTGTCTTGGGTGAGTCTTTAAAGGCTCAGGATGATCTTCATAACCTGGCTTGTCGTATGCAATATGACAAGTCATACACCGATCAACCTTATAGGTGATCTCTTTGAAATTATTTAGTCTAGCTCCAGGTATTACGGCCTGCTTAATCTCGGTTGGCCTCCAGAAAAATGGAAAAGGCTTATAGAAGTCCATTGTGCGGACCAAACCGTCTCTTTTAGTTGTAAGCTTTTGAAATTCTTTCTCTAAGCTCATAGACTTAGCTTTTTGCTCTAAAACCCTACCTTCAAGAATATCGTATTTTTTTTGTAATTTTTCAATTTTAGGATCGTATGAGTCAATTTCTTTTTGAGTATTTTCCCATGTAGCTTTTTGGACAGCAAAGTTTTCGCCCTCATGCTGAGCCTTTTTAAAATAGTAATAGGCTTCGTCTAAACGGCTACCGGCAAATTTCTTTTCATCTACTAAATCGTCTAATTTAATTTTTGCCTCAAGAGTTTCATCGACTAGCTGGCTAAAGCTAGAAGAACTATCTAACTTATCGCCTTCCTCTTTCAAACCCTTTT
>CAWVUN010000072.1:0-7567 GCA_963932495.1 uncultured bacterium | reverse complement strand
TCAAAATAACAATCGTTTCGCGTGTATTGCCCATAAAACAAGTTCTTATTACTCCATTCGAAATCAAATACCATAGAAACAGCCGCGCGGACTTTGCGTGATTTGAAAACATCTTTTCTCATGTTTAGAGCATATCCTTGCATACCAGCAACCCGTTTATGCGGTATTTTATCTCGGATGTAATAGCCTTTTTTTACAAAATCTCCTTTGTAGTCGAGTGCCCAATCTCTGGAGCTATTGATTGGGTTGGCGTCAATTTCTCCACCTTTAAATGATTCGCGAATAGCAATAGGATCTAAAAAGATTCTCCAAGTGATGGAATCAAAATTATAACGGCCGAGATTCTTAGGAAGATCTTTTGCCCACCAGCCAGGGTTACGTTTAAAGGTTATATATTTACCAATATCAAATTTGTCGACAATATAAGGGCCGCTACCCACTGCAACTTCGTCAAAATCGGAGCCAAAATTTTTACCAGGTTGGCCATAGATATGTTTAGGTAAAATTGGCATCTGACCAGTAATAAGTGGCAACTCCTGATTAAATATAGCGAAAGTATATTGAACTCTATGCTTATCTAATTTTTTTACTTTGGCAATGTCTTTAAAATACTGTTTATACGGTGGAAAATATTCAGGGTCTTTGATAATTTCAAATGAGAAAACGAAATCATCTGCTGTAACTGGTTTACCGTCTGAGAATTTAGCGTTTTTATATATATGGTAAATCATAGACATCCGGTCTTCAGCTAATTCCACTTTTTCAACTAAATTGCCGTATTGTGAAAAAGGTTCGTCATCGTCGCTTGAGGAATCCATAGGAGTTTGAAAAACTAGAATTACAACTCCAGAAGCCGCGACGCCTTTTAGAGATAGAGGGTTTAGTTTAGTAAAAGCCCCATAAGAACTTAAAGTAAGGTGGCCTCCTTTTGGAGCTTTGGGATTGGAAAAGTCGTAAGATTGGTCCGCTTTATATTTAAGGCCGCTTGGACCATAAATAGACAGACCATTGATTGGAGCTCCATAAACGGATTGAGCCATAAAAATCAATAATATTATCGTCAACCGCAAATAAAGTTTCATGAAACCCAATCTCCTCAAGTCGTGATGAAAATAAACTAAACTAAATGTATTTTAACAGGATGAAGCCTAAGTTTTAAGCTTTCTCTTGTTTTATTAATCCGATACACAAAATGACAATAACATGTGACATATTTGATTTGGCTATCCTTGTGATGATGATAAAACTTTAAAATTAAAATATAATTAAGGCCAAATTAAAAATACTTAAGAATTAAATGGAACTGTATTGATGGATGAGACAGATAAAAATCGTATTAATCAACTTCGAGAAGAAATTCTACGACATGAGCGTCTGTATTATGTCGATGACAGTCCTGAAATATCAGATATTGAGTACGACCATTTGATGAAGGAACTCGAAAATTTAGAGAATAAATATCCAGAAAGTTTCAGGGATGATTCCCCTACTCAAAGAGTAGGGGGTAAGGCATCTGAGAAATTCGCTTCAGTTGTTCATCAATATCCCATGCTCAGTTTGGATAATACCTATAACACGGATGAACTCCTAAAGTTTCATGAGCGTATGGTCAAAAACTTGGGTTCTGATAAAGAAATTATGTATGTCGTCGAGTTAAAAATCGATGGTTTGGGAGTTACGTTGACTTATGAAGATGGAATATTAGTCCAAGGAGCCACCCGTGGCGATGGTAAGTCGGGAGAAGATATTACGGCAAACTTAAAAACCATTAAATCCATTCCCTTAAGAATTGAAGAAAAACGAAAATTCGAAGTGCGCGGCGAAGTCTATATGGATAGAGACGCGTTTGAAGCGTTCAATCGTTCTCGCCAGGATAATGAAGAAACGCTTTTTGCAAATCCCCGCAACGCGGCGGCAGGATCGTTAAGATTATTGGATTCGACAATAACAGCGAGTCGTCCTTTGAATATTTTTATTTACAACGTGGGTGAAAGAGATTGGTTTAAGTCCCATTTTGAATCGTTAGAGGTTTTAAAATCGCTTGGGTTTCGGACGAATCCAGAAACGATTTTATGTAAACAATTTGACGATGTTTTCGAAATTATTGACAAATGGGAAACAAGAAAAAATGAAATCAGTTACGACGTTGATGGACTGGTGATAAAAGTCAATTCTTTTGCATTTCAAGATCGACTTGGAGCCACCAATAAACATCCTCGATGGGCAGTTTCATACAAATATGAGCCGGAGCACGCGACTACTATTGTTAAAGACATTATTTGCCAAGTTGGGAGAACAGGTTCCATAACGCCAGTAGCTATTTTAGAACCTGTATTTCTTTCGGGATCGACGGTTAGTCGAGCGACATTACATAATGAAGATGAAGTGAATCGACTTGGTATTCGAGTTGGAGACGAAGCGGTTATAAAAAAAGCAGGTGAGATCATTCCTAAAGTAATTCGTGTAGTAGAAAAACTTGGAAGTCAGAGAGGGAAAAAATTTGTAATGCCCGCGGATTGCCCGGAATGCTCAGAGACTATAGTTAGGGAAGAAGGGGAAGCGGCTTGGCGTTGTGTCAATTTGATGTGCCCCGCTCAATTAAAAGAACGGTTACTCCATTACGCATCCCGCGACGCCATGGATATCGATCATTTGGGCCCTGCAATACTGGAGCAATTAGTGGATACCGGATTGGTGGACGAGCTTTCCAGATTTTATGATCTAAAGCTCGAAGATTTAATTCCATTAGAACGGTTGGCCGAAAAGTCAGCGCAAAACTTGATCGACTCGATTGAAAAAAGTAAACAAGCTGGATTAGCTAGATTGATATATGGCTTAGGAATACGATTTGTTGGTCAAAGGGTTGCTTCGGTTTTGGCGGATAACTTTGAAACATTGGAGAATGTTTTAAAAGCCTCAGAGGAAGACTTAGAATTGATTGATGAAATTGGCCCTAAAATTGTAGAGAGTTTACGTGATTATTTCGGAAACGATAAAAACATTGAATCTCTAAATCGATTAGTTGCAAGGGGACTAAAAACGGAAGCCCCTAAACGCCAAGGCAATGACAATTTGAAAGGCAAACAGTTTGTGTTAACCGGAACTTTGGAAACGATGACTCGCGATGGAGCTAAAAAGAAGATCATTGAAATGGGGGGTAGGGTGACTTCGAGTGTTTCTGCAAAAACTGATTATGTTGTCGCTGGTTCCGAAGCCGGATCAAAACTAGCCAAAGCCAAAAAATTAGAAGTGACCGTTTTAAACGAGGATGAGTTTCAAGCTCTACTTTCGAATTAATTTATTTTCTTCAATTCATTTTATAACGGAGCTCTTAATCAAGGGATTTATAGGTTTAATACCTTCAAAAATCATGGAAGATGGTTTTTTAGAAACGGGAATCTGTGAAGATGGGAAGTTGCAACTTGCAGAAAAGAATAAATCGATCGAAAACCATCAAATTCGCTTATTCGATTAATAGATAAAAAGTTATGTTTATCCCAATGAAGGCTCTAGACCCAAAAGCATTCGTCAGTTTTATTTAGCCTAGTTTCTGCGAGAATAAAAGCGGCTTCTCTAAAAATCATATCTCCTTTTTCTTTTTCATTCATGATTTTATAAGCATCACGGACATTTTCCGAAACGGTACGGTCGATCAATTTTTCTAAATAATTTCTAGGACCTTCGGTGTTCAGTTTTTGTCGGTATGATTCATCCGAGGCCATTTTCAATTCTACAGCACATCCTATAACCCCTCCAGCATTGACTATGAAATCGGTTAACGAAAGAATGTTCTTTCTGTTTTGGAGATAGTATTCTGTCATTTTACTGCTGGGGGTGTTGGCACCTTGGATAATGTATTTACATTGTATTCGATCGGCATTTTTTGAAGTGATGGAGTCTGGGCGAGCCGCTGGAATCAAAATATCACAAGGCGCTTCGAGTAGCCGATTTTTAGTTTTATTTGAAAAATTTTCACTCGTTTCTGAAGAGTAATTGTTAAGTCCATTTGGCATTTTTCGAATGGAGTTCATTTCGAAAACGTTCAACCCGCTGGGATTCCAAAGTCCTGCATTTATATCCGATGCACCAACAATGACAGCTCCGGCTTTTTGAAGTTTAATCGCAATTTCAGAACCGACATTGCCAAAGCCTTGTATAACAACTTTAGATCCTTTGATTGAGAAATTTTCAATTAATGATTCTAATGTTTCAGCTGCAGCCAGAAGCCCACAAGCAGTCAAGCCCCAATCATCAATTGGTATGCCTCCAGTCTCGGATGGCCGGCTTACAGCTCCTCTCATATGATTAGAGGTTCCAAGTTTTTTTGAAAAGCTATCAAAAATAATTTGCATGTCCTGTTCGTCCGATCCCATGTCTGGAGCTGGAATATAGCTGTCAATTGGAAACAAGGCGTCGGCATAAAGAGCCATTAATTCTTCTTTAAGGATTGTGTTTTCATGCAAGAAAATGGGGTCTGCTATTAAACCTGCTTTAGCTCCACCTAAAGGTAAATTGGCTGCTGCATTTTTATGGGTCATGATATAAGCTAGACGCGATATTTCCTGCTTGGATATATCGTTGGCAATTCGAGTTCCACCTAGTCCTGGTCCACGCCCAGTATGATCGACTATTACAAATCCCCAGGTTTTGTCATCAGTTGGGTCAAACAAGCGATAACTATTCTCAGGTGAGTTTTGGGAAGAGAAAGGGCTTTTATTTGAAGAGCTTGAGATTTCTTGAGTCTCTAGTTTTTTAGGCAAGGGAGTCATATTCTTATTTATTAAAGAGTGGTTATTTTCTTTTTACAATGCTAATTTATTTTTTCGAATTTTACTCTATTACAATTTTTTTCTCCCTCAAGAAATGAAGTACACGCCAAATCAAAATCAAATTCACGACTGGATTGAACAAGGTTTAAAAGAAGACCTGGGGACTGGAGATATCACTACTGATAGTATAGTTTCTGAAGATTTAAAATGGGAAGCAGAAATTATAGCAAAAGAACCGATTGTAGTATGTGGTATTGAATTTTTTAAAGAAACGTTTTTAAGCCTTGATGAGAAAACTCTTTTTTCGTCTGTTTATTCTGATGGAGAATGGGTTGAGTCAGGCGTTAAGCTGCTTAAGATCGAAGGTAAAGCAAGAGTGTTACTAAAAGGGGAACGCACAGCTTTAAATATTTTACAAAGGTTGAGCGGAATAGCGACTATATCGCGTGAATTTTCTGAGTTAGCTGGTTCGGTCAAAATATTAGATACCAGAAAAACGACTCCGGGATTAAGAATTTTTGAAAAGTACGCAGTGGCTTGTGGTGGCGGGGAAAATCATCGCTTTGGATTATTCGATGCCGTATTAATAAAAGATAATCACATTCGCGCCGCTGGTTCAATTTCTAAAGCTGTTGCTAGAGCTCGAAACAAGCTAAATGATTCTTATAAAATAGAAGTGGAAGTTTCTAATTTAGAGGAAGTGAACGAAGCTCTTGGTAGCGAAGTAGATAGAATCATGTTGGATAATATGTCGATAGAAGAAATGAGGGTGGCAATAAAAAAAATTGACGGTCAAGCGGAAATTGAAGTCTCTGGAGGGGTTGATAAAGAAATAGTGGGGAGCTTAAGCAGCCTAAAAATTGATTATATTTCAATAGGAGCCCTTACGCATTCCCCGAAGGCTGCTGATATCTCAATGAACTTTTTATAAAAAGTTAAAAGATTAAAAGATGGTATAATCGTTAAGTTTATAACTGATGGTGGAATAAAATGCCTTGTAAAGATAGTTCATCCCATTGCACAATTTCATTGGACGCTAATGAGTGTTTAGTGGACTTTGATTATTCTAAAATTACGTGCAGTAAAGAAATTGGTGGTGGAACGGGGTTCAAAGAGTTTTGCCAGGGTAAGGAAGTTGAAAAAATCCTTGAATTAGCTTTCGACTCATTAGTCCAAAGTCTCAATTTGAAGGAATCAGAAGATCAATTCTTTTTATATTTGGAATGGTCCTCTTTGCGAGCAGGGATAATCCAATATTTGGGTAAAGAGCAGGACTTTGAACCAGACCGTTACCAAATAGCTTCTATTGACTATGGCGAGGATGGCGTCAAAATTCGACAGGTCATAAAGCCTCCAAATGAAATGCCGAAAATCTCTTCCTGCCTTTCCGGTTCTAATTAATCGCCATACAAACGGACTAACCTAACGTAGCCTTGAGAAAAGTCTTTATCGAAAGTTTGGCACATCCCTGTAGAATATGATAAATAAAAGGCCGCTTGTTGGTCAAAAGGGAGGCACCAGCATCCGTTTCCTCCGCCGGGCTCAAAAACCGGGTCAATGTGAATTTCAGTCTTTGATCTAGCTAGGATTGTTGAATCGGGCATATGTATCTTTTCCGCTTCATCTCGCTCAGGTATCCTCCAATCCCAAAAACCTAGATAAGCTTCTTTGTTCATTTTATCTACAAAAGCTAAAGCTTCGGTAAGATCTAACCAGTCTTGTTCAATATGCCAGGAATCTTTTAAACTCCATATTAAACCTGTTTGAGTGTCTTTGGTTGTACCGTCGCCATTATTTACAAATCTATCTGTGTCGCTCATGTTTTAACTCTAATTGAAAAAGATGAAAATTATATGTTAGATATAATATACCGAAAATAAAGCGGATTTGGCAAATGGGCAAGTGAAAATTGTTTTAATTATAAATGTGGATTATTGCCACGTTTTTTGTTTAGCCGTTCATTATAGAATATTTCGTGTGTTTGTGGGGGAGTTCTCATTAAACAAATATATAAAAAACTTTGGTTTTTTTTAGAAAATTTGTTAGATAATTAAATCTAATCATTAGTTTAAGGATGTGGCGGGGAGACAAAATGGGTTTAGCCAATAAAATTAAAGCGTGTAGTTGGGTTTTCGGCAGCTTTTTAGTTTTAATATTAGGAGCGTTTACAGAATCTACCGCACAGATATTAGGAAGTTATGGATTGAATTTTCTTCAAATGGGAGCTGTTGTAAACGACTGTGGAGAAAAAGTTACGCCAATTGAAACTTACGAGCAAATTGCTTATTTTTCTCTTGCAGGAGGATTAGGATTAGTTTTTCTTTCTACTTTCCTCAAGTCCAAAAAAAATCAAATTGTTCTTGTTATTTTAGCTCTTATCCCATTAGGAATATGGGGATACGTTAAACTTAATATCGATTACGATCAAATTAAACGGATTATTTTTACATATAACGTTCAAGCTGAAGGGGCTTTGTCTAATATTGCTGAAGGTCAAGAAAGATTTAAGTCTGAACATGGGAATTTTGTAAACGATCTGACTAAATTGAGAGCTCATATTGCAGGAGCAAACGGTATGGGTGAATGTGTTCAAGTCTTAGAAATAAAAGCGCATTATGATTATTGGACCGCTTCAGCAAAGCAAGTATCTAGTCCCGATGTGATTTTTTGGGATAGTCGTAAAGGGAGTTCGTTAAAAAAAGGGTAGGAAGCTTTAGGCGTTCAATGCTTTCTTGATACAGCTATTTGAATTTTGTTGTTGCATCAGTAGTTTTGCATCCTGTTTCTCCATGGTCCAC
>CAWVUN010000071.1:0-7590 GCA_963932495.1 uncultured bacterium | reverse complement strand
AAAAAAATCCCCCCCAAAAGAACGCCAAAACCTAATTGAGCACTTAGTGTCGTAAATAAAACTGAGTCGTATCCGTAGGTTTCGAACCAAAGCCAGTCAAAATAAAAATTTACTAACTTCTCGCCAAAAATAGCGAGAATAATAGTTACTGCTCCAAATATTGCAAGCCATTTTTTGGAAGATTTCATGAAAAGCCTTTTAATGGGATCAAAAAATATAGAAAGCGTTCAATCGATATAGAATGCTTTAATTAGAAATAATTACGATACTTCAGGCGAATAAAACACTATGGGTTTTTCCATTTAATGGAACATCCCATGCTTGCAACCTGATCCTCAAAAACAGATTCATCATCAACTGTTAGTTGAATAGCATCATCAAGATCATTTCGGGTTACCTTTTCAAGATCTTGCCAGTTGTTGTCTAATCTGCCTTGATAGAGCAAAGTTCTTTCCTGACCGTAAACAAAAATATCTGGCGTACAAACGGCACCATAAGCGCGAGCCACTTCTTGAGTTTCGTCTAATAGATAAGGGAATGAAATCATTTTCTCTTTTACAATCTTCTTCATATTATTCATAGAGTCGTCAGGATATTTCACCGTGTCATTCGAATTAATTCCGACAAACTGCACTTCATAATTCATCCATTTATCTTGTAAATTGATCAAACGCTGTAAAACAGCTTTTACATAGGGGCAATGGTTACACATGAAAATAATAACCAACACTTTTTGGTCGCTAAAATTGTCTAAAGAATAACGTTGGTCATCGGTACCCAACAGATCAAATTTTATTGCAGGTGTCCCTAAAGACCCCATGTTTGAATGCTTGAGAGCCATTAAAATTCCTCAATAAGCGATTGATGCAATCATGCTATCATCAATTCGCCCACCCCCTCAACAAAAATTCATTCTGAAAGCTCCAACTCGTCTTTTCCTATCCCCATTTTCCTAGACGTTTAAAAAAATTAAATCTCTTAAGGTCTAATGCCCAGTGGATTGCTGTCTACTTTCAAATAATATGCTATTTGAATATGTCTCTTAATTTTACGTAAAATGGGCTGACGACTAAACGTGGGGGAGTGGTACTACTTTTCAAAGCAGGAATAAACAAAGGAAACAGGTTGAGCAAAGTTCACAAAAGCCGATTGCATACGATTTTCTTTATAACCCAACTTTCGTAACTTCTTTTCTGCCGATACAACTTCAGACTGAGAAATATATGCAACCGTATCGGGGATGCCATATGGATCTAGCTTATTAGAAAGCTCATCTATTTTCTTTATATATTTTTTAGGCGTACCAGGCATTGCTGGATAGTTAATTTTGTTTTCATAGGGGCTCTCATAGATACCAGCAAAAGCATTCAATGTTTGTAACATCAAAATATCTCGCTCCCAAGATTCCATCCGGGCCACCTTGGGGTGCGACTGAAGAAGCTCTAAAACGCTTATTACGGATTCTTGTAACTGGCACTCAACAAAATGATGTTGATACTGAGTAAAAGCTTCTGTAAAACCTATCGTTTTCGCCACTTTCTCCAATAACGGAAAGTTGACCATAAAGGTGTACTGACCGCCATATAAATTAAAATAGGGCCTCCCCATTTCACGCACGTCTTCTATGGATAACATCCCATAGTCCATTCCCGTGTAACCGATATTTTTTTCTGATAGTAAATTAAAAGCTGTCTTCAGAGATTCAAATGCCCCGACGTTGATTGGAATTACATTCTCATCCGTCAATTGATCAATATGACTTTGGATTTCATCTGCAAAAGGCCAATCAGAAATATCTGCCCTTTGATAGTTTCTCTCCCATCTAATCGCGCCTAAAAATAAAGGCAACTCGCGTAACCGCTCTAAATTTTTTTCTTTGAAAAGAACGAGAAACTCATCCCAGTCCATTGGAACTTGCGAAGGATCTAGATAAGGCTGAAGATACTCTTCATAAATTAAATCTTCGTCTAGTAATATGGCTTTACAAGATAAATCATCCCAAATCTCGTTTGAAATAATTTTAAAAATCGATTTTGGTTTAAAACACTTCATCGATTCCGCGTCTACTTGAACCGCTACGAAACGCCCTTCATGTTTTTTAAGACGAGAATTATTTATAACGACCTTTAAAATTTCGGGAGAGAAATCGCACAAGACATATTTTATACGTGGATAGACTAAACCTTCTTCGTCAATCTCTTTTAAGCGATCTAAAAAAGAAGAGGCTAAATTTCCATTCCCCACCCCCCACTCTAGGACAAATAAAGTTTTATCTATTTCTCCGCTAACAGTGGCTTTAATGAAAAACTCTTTGGCTAAACTATAAGCAAGACGGTAATCACGACTAACATAAGTTTGGAAATGATCGTGAATGTCAGAGCCTATGGTTCCATAAAAAATGGCATTGACATGTGTTTGCCATCGGTCAGAGGGCAAAAAGTCACCAAGCGGAAGTAAGTTGTCGGTGGGACCGGTCATAATCGCCGGGGACTCGAAAGTAAGGACATATTTAGGGGAATCACTAATAATTAATATTCTTACAAGCGGCAAATCGCTAGCCCTTATTTCATAAGGTCTGCGTGTAACCAAAAACAGTTTTTAGAAGTTCCATTAATCAAATAATTCAATGAACTTAACAAACCGTTTAAGAAAAACTATTTCACAGTCAGTCAAACTTAGAGGAAACGTGTGAACGATCAATTTTTATCTTACTTATAGGCCTTCCGAATCACGTATGGCAGATTCGGCAGTTTGAACTGTTTCAACAGCCGAGTCAGATTTAACCGCACCGCTAGCTTCGTTGGAAATAGTTTCAAATTTCTTAAACGCATCTTGCGCCTCTTTTGTTCGTCCAACTTCTTTGTAGCAGTTATAAAGGTTATACCAAGCGTGAGCATCGTTTGGATTGAGTTCTGCAGCTATTTTAAATTCCTTAAGAGCACTTTCGAGTCTACTTAAAGAACCATATAAACTTCCCAAGTTTGTGTGCGGGATAGACGAGTCAGGATCTAATTCGCTCGCTTTTTTGAAACATAAAATAGCATCCTCTACCATATTTTTAGCCGAATAAATACTACCTAAATTGCAATGTCCCATGGGGTCTTTTTCGTCCATATCCACAACCACCATCGCTGCTGTTAATGATTCATCGAAATCACCATTTTTAAAATAAGCGTTTGACATAGCCGCTCGAAGCTCTTTATCTTCTGGCGAAAACATTAATACCTTTTTTAAAACTTTAATTTGTTCTGTGTGCTTTTCAAGCATATCGTAGGCGGCTGACAAATTAGCGTAGGAAGTGATATCTTCTGGATCTAACGCGACTGCTTTTTCAAACTCTTGAGCAGCGGTCTCGAACATATCCTTCAACATATAAACTCCGCCAAGATTAAAGTGAATCTCTGGGTCGTCGTCGTCCAACGCAACAGCTCTATTTAATTCCCAAATAGCCTCGTCTTCACAATGCGTTAAGCCATAACAGGTTCCCAGTAACTTGTATGCGCGGGGTCTTTTTGGATCTCGACTTACCACTGTTTTCAACTCTTTTATCGCATCTTCATAACTACCGCCATCCATGTATAGCGTCGCTAATTCTGTAAGTAAATCCAGATTCTCAGGTTCTTTTAGCAATTCTTTTTTAACTTGCCGCGTTTTTTTAACAATTGCGGATTCACGTTTGATCTCTTCAGGATCCCGGACTCCAAGTTCCTCAAAAATCTCTGGATGGATTTTCATCTTTACCCATTCGGGACTATCAGCCATATCACTCGCTCCAAAACAATTGAAAAATTAACTATTTTTTTTTATTAGGATTTTTACAATTCTAAATTACTGCCAATAGGAGTGTCAAGAAATGAACCTAACAATATCTATTAAAATAAAATCTATACTAAGCGTCGACTAATTCCTCGTCGCCCGCCATATTCATAATTTCTTCTTTGCCAAATTTATCCAAATAAAGCAGAAAGTGCTCTCTTGATAGAAACTTCCATATTTTGCTAGATGGGTAACATTCGTCAATAACACGGTTGAACTTTTCATAAACTTCATTTATTTCATCTTTACCCATACCAACTTGAATATCATAATCGTACATTATCGACAAGTCGCGTTCCGGCTTTTTGATAATGCGGTCAATAGAAAACTTGGAAGGATTATGAAAAACTGCCGAATCCTTTTCTAAGGTAAATGTGGATTGTCCAACGGAATGAATATTTCCAGATCGGGCTTCGCTATTGTCCACTATAAATTCAACTGTTTCTTCCGCTTCTTCTCTTTCTTCGGTGGGGAAACCAAAAAACATATATGTGTGATTCCAAATACCGGCACAGCTCGCGTCTTCCAAAACTTTTTGTTCGGTTGCCTTGTCCGTCCCTTTTTCAATTAGATTCAATATTCTGTCGTTCGCGCTTTCCAAACCAAAGAAAAGCATAACAAAACCCGCTTCGTACATCTCGTCAAATAACTTTTGATTCTCTACCGTATTTGATTCAAATTTGATCATCGCCAAAGCTTTCATATCGACTTTTTGAGCCATAATGGCTTTGGACATTCGTTGAAAAGCGTTTGGGGAAACTGCTTCGTCTGAAAAAGTAAAATGCTTAACACCATACCGCTCAGCAAAATAAGCCAAATCCTCGGCAACGCGCTCTTCGTTTTCTTTTCTATAATACGAATCGTAAATGAAACTATGAGTGCAAAAAGTACATTTTCCCCAATAGCAACCCCTGCTCGCCATATAGGGCAAAACGGGAGTCGGCATAAAATATTTTTCTAACGGTAGCTGGTCAAAGTTAGGCCGAGCCAATAATTCATAAGGAAGCGATTTAGCCGATTCGTTACGCGTTACAACTCCGTCTTTTAGATAAATTAAATTGGGAACCGAATCTAAAGAACCTCCAGTTGATACTTGGCCGATCAATTTCTCCAGCGGCAACTCCCCTTCATATAAAACGACGCTATGGAAAAACTCTCTAAACAACGGTTGTTTATCGTATAAAACGTCGGCGTGACGGTTAAAAACGCTGCCGCCTATTGAAATATGAATGTCTGGATATTTTTGGCGTATGAACCGGGATAGCGTTAACGCGGGAATCACTTGCCCCACATGAATGATGGAAATTCCAATGAGACCATAGGAATTGAAATCCATTTTAGGCAAAATAAAATTTTCAAATAAATCGTAATAGGGGTTGCGTATTGGGTCTTGAGTCGCGCCCAATATACCTGGTAAATGATCCTCAGGGACGCCTTCCATATACAACGACTCCAAGTCTAGCTTAGTCGGGAAATGGGCAAAGGAAACCAACTGCATGGCAATTTTTAGTGCCGTATAAGCTTGCTTATAAATGGGGAACTGAAAAAATAACTCCTCAGAGCGCAATACTTCTTTCGCACTGTCTACTTCCGACAAAATGTTTTCTAGAAAATCAGTGTCTGAAAGAATTTGGCGATAAACCTGCTTTACATCGCGTTCAGATGGAGTTTGCGCCGGCGCATCTAGCCTATACTTAATCTTATCGACACAATACTCCAAATAAGGTCGAGACAGAAAGATGTCGTAACTTTCAATATTGAGATCGAATTGATCGACTTTCAAGCCCTTTTGCTCTAGATATCCCTTCAAAGTCGGGGCAGCTAAATAGGGCTGGCTGGGAAACCATTGTGGCGGAAATAATAGGGCCGTTTTCATATGGAAGCCTTTATCAATAAACAGTCAAACTTTAAGTTATTTTAAAAACCTATCAATCCCAGTAGTTGAATACTTTCTTCAAATGCTAGAACCAACATAATCCTATATTTTATAAGCTATTAGGCTGTTTTACCAAGAAAAGTACACTTTTAAAAGTGCAATCTTTATATCCTACCTCAAATAGACCTTTAAGGGGAAAAAATAGCTCTCAATTCCTCTCCAGAAATTATTATGAGTTACGCTTAATTTCTATGTAGGGTTTTCGTATCTCACAACTTATATTCCATTCCAAACTTATTTTTTCAAATGCAAAAAGCAGAGCCCACGCAAGAGAAACCCACAAAAGTTTTTATCAGCTACAGCAGTCACCTTGAAAAACATAAAAAACGAGTTTTCCGCCTCTAGGAGCAATTAAGAGAGAAAGGAGCGAATTGCTGGATCGACAAATACGAAGGCAACCCTTCTAAAGGCTGGTATATTTGGATAAAAAATCAAATATCCCAATACAACTTTATTTTAGTCATTTGCACAGAAACTTATTTTAAAAGATACGAAAAAAGGTAGAATTTTGGAAAAGCCATGGAGTTCACTAGGAAGTACCTCAAATAACTGCTGATATTTATGAGTCGTGCGGAAAGCACCAAATTCATTCCAGTCATTTTTACTGATGAAAGCTCTAAACTTGTGCCTTCAGATCTGAAAAGCGCCACCCTATTTAATTTAAACAATAAAGAAGGCTTCGGCGATTTGTTTCGTCTCTTAACCAATAATTTAGAGAAAACACTTTTTCTACTATTTGGTTCTTTTGACGCAGCGGAAACCGAAGGTGGGATTGCGCATATTGGGATTGACCCAATTGCGGGCGGCAATAATAGAAAATCCTTGTTGGGTTCTCCAGCCGCCGCCTTTTACTAGTTGTTGGCCTTTAGGATCTTTTTGACGTGCGTTAACCCATTCCCAAGCGTTGCCTGTCATATCATAGGATCCGACTGGGGATACTCCTGCAGGAAAAGAACCCACGGGAGCCAATCCAGGAAAACCATCTTCACCCCCCAATAAGTTGGCTTTATTGAGACCAAATCGATTTCCCCAAGGCCAAATCCTAGGAACAGCTCCTTGTGCCGCCGCTTCCCATTGAGCTTCGATAGGTAACACTTTCCCTGCCCAGAAACAATAATCGCGAGCACGAGTCCAAGGAACACCCACAGCAGGGCATTTCGGGCAGGCTTCTATAAAACGGGTTTCATCGTATTTGGGATCAAACTTTTTAAACTGTTCGACTGTAATTTCGAATCGATCGATATAAAACGCCGAAAGGTTGACCTCCGCTCCACTTTTCGAACTAGCAGACCCTGGAACTGGGGTCACAGAATACTTCCCAGAGCTTACCAAAGTCATTGGGCTTTGATCTTTGGAATTGGTAATCGATGGCAGGACCAATTTCTCCCGTTTTCCAAAAAGAGAGGTTCGGGTTTTTTCTTTTTTAGATTTATTTTGCGCGGCTTTGGAAGTCGACTTCTTTATAACCCGTCTTTTTTTTTGGCTTTGGCTGTATTTCTTCTTACTTGAATATCTTCTTTTCTTTGACGGGCCGCTAGTGCATGAAATAATAAACAAAGCGCAGACGCAGAGAGCAATGATTCTGGTCAACTTTTTGCACGTTCCTTTTCCAATAATTTATCAAATTTTCCCTTTAGGGAATGGTAACGATCATAATTTTTTTTGGCTTCGTCTTTGTTCCCCAACATTTCAAATGAATAACCTAAACTATAATAAGCGTCCATGAATGTTGGATCGAGTCGGACGGCTGTTTGAAAAACCGTCACCGCTTGGCCGTAGGATTTCTGAACGTTGTAAATACCGCCAAGGCCATAATACGCTTGAGGATTCTTACTATC
>CAWVUN010000070.1:0-7667 GCA_963932495.1 uncultured bacterium | reverse complement strand
AATCTTCCCCATTTAAAATCACTCAAATTATACAAAAATAAAATTGGCGACGAAGGACTTAAATATATCGCTGAGTCTAGAAGTTTTCCAGAATTAAAATCTTTACGCCTAGGTTGGAATGATATTTCTTCCAAAGGAATTAAGTATTTAGCTGAATCAGAATCTTTGTCGGGTTTAACGGCGTTGACTCTCGCCGAAAATAATATAGGTGACGAGGGGCTAAAAGATATTGCCGCCACTAAATATTTAGTGAATTTAGAGTCTCTAGATTTAAGAAACACCGGAGTTACTGACGAAGGTGTTTTGGTTTTGGCTCAATCAAAAAACTTTAAAAACCTTCAAAGTATTGATTTAACTAAGAATAAATTAACAGACAAGGGTCAGGACGCTGTTAAATTATTTTTGATTGGCAATATGATCCGTAAACAATTGAGTGAGGATGGAAAAATATTGGATTTGAGCGATCGCGGTTTAGGAAATTTTCAAGCCAAAGCAATTGCCGAATGCGCAGATATTTCTGGAATTGAACAATTATTTTTGGAATTAAATTACTTAACTGCCGAAGGTATTCAGGAGCTAGCAAAGTCGCCTCATTTATCTGAACTCAAATTATTGTCGCTTGACCGCAATCAAATTGGAGACGAAGGCGTAGTAACGATTGCTCAGTCGGAGGTTTTTTCTAATTTAACAGATTTGATGATTGAGAATGTTAGCTCTGGTGACGAGGGAGTTATCGCTATTGCTGAATCTGAGTTTATGGCAAGCTTAGTGAAGCTATATATTGAAGGAAATAATATTGGTGAAGTTGGAGAAAATGCTTTGAGAGATTCTGAAATTTTAGAAAACCTTGAATACCCAGAGTTTGAGCCTGAGGAAGAGGACGAGGAGGATGAAGAAGACGAGGACGAGGAGGATGAAGACGATGACGAGGATGATGACGAGGACGAAGAAGACTTAGAAGACGAGGATGAGGAATGAGCCAAACATTTTCTTGGGTCAGAAAAATTGGATCGTTGATTTCGCTGTATAATTTTATTAAAATCAATAGGACAATACCTAAATTGATTCTATTGATTGTTTAGATCGTCAATCGCAAAATCAAAGGTTTTAAGTTGAGTGTTTTTAAGCAAATAAAAGATGATGTTTTAGTTTCTCTTGAAAAAGATCCCGCTTCCAGAAATTTTTTAGAAGTGTTGTTATTCTATCCAGGAGTTCACGCTTTGATATTTTATAGAGTGTCTCATTGGTTTTGGAAACAAGAACTAAAGTTTTTTGCGAGAGCTCTTTCCTATTTTGCGCGTTGGTTAACCGGTATTGAGATTCATCCCGCGGCTATCATTGGCAAACGGTTGTTTATCGACCATGGAATGGGAGTTGTGATTGGGGAAACGTCCGAAGTTGGGGATAATGTTTTTATGTATCATGGCGTCACCTTGGGTGGCTTGAGCATGAAGAAGGGAAAGAGACATCCTTCGATTCGCGATAATGTAATGCTTGGTGCGGGGGCTCAAGTTTTAGGTCCTATTGAAATTGGGATTAATACAAAAATAGGAAGCGGTTCCGTGGTTGTAGAATCGGTTCCCGAATACTCTACAGTTATTGGAGTTCCTGGCCGTGTCGTTTTTTCTGGAGTTTCTTCCGAATTAGAAGGCGATGAAGGATTGCAAACTTTTCCAGACCCAATGGCTAGGGCGATAGAATGTATGTTAGATCGTATTCCACAAATGGAAAGGGAAATACGAGCATTGAAAGAGATTGTTAAAGATTACCAAGAAAGAGAAAACAAACTTCCAAAAACTGGAACTTAAAGTATCCGTCTTCGATGACTAGACTTCTTATTTAGCACTTGAGCTCACTTCCTTTTCTACCTACTGTAGATACCGAGAACTCATTTCTTTTTGATTTAATTAAGCCGTTGTTAAGCTTTTATCTGAGCATCAAAATTCGTGCAGAGTATTTTTCTTGACCACAATTCGACTACGCCACTGAATAAATTGGCATATGAGGAAATGATTCCTTATCTGAACCATAAATTTGGAAATCCTTCTAGTATTCATGAGTTTGGCAGAGTTGCACGTGTCAAAATTGATGAATCGCGTGAAGTTATAGCTCAATCGTTAAGTATTCATCCTCGAGAATTTGTTTTTACAAGCGGAGGTACCGAATCGGATAACTTTGCTATTATGGGTGTTGCTCTAAGCCGCCAAGAAACTGGAAAGCATATTATTACAAGCCAAATCGAACACCCTGCGATTTTGAACCCATGCAAAGCCCTTGAACAACTTGGGTTTACTATTGATTATTTACCTGTTGATAGTCGTGGCACTTTGGATTTAGATCGTTTAAAAGATGTGATAAGAGACGATACTATTTTAATCAGTATTCAACATGCTAATAGTGAAATTGGAACGATTCAGGATATTGAAAAAATTGGTGAAATAGCAAAAGAAAAAGGAGTTCTCTTTCACACAGATGCCGTGCAAAGTTTCGGTAAGTTGCCTTTAGACTTGGGAAAAATTCCAGTGGACTTAGTCTCTGTTTCGGCTCATAAACTGTATGGGCCCAAGGGTGTTGGAGGCTTGTTTATTCGACGAGGTTCTCCTCCATTATTTCCACTTTTGAGTGGAGGTAACCAAGAGTTTAAAAGAAGAGGGGGAACAGAAAATGTCGCTGGAATTGCTGGCTTTGGAAAAGCTGTAGAATTAGCTATGGTCGATTTGGAAGATAATGCAAGTCATTTGAAGCAATTAAGGGATAAATTGATCCAATATATTGACGAGCAGTTGGTGGAAATTAGAATTTTTGGAAATCAAGATAATTGGCTTCCAAATACTCTAAATTTAGGTTTTCAAGGAGTTCGAGGGGAGGATTTACTCATTGCTTTAGATTTAGCTGGTTTTGCCGTTTCTACAGGTTCTGCCTGTAGCTCAGGGTCCCAATTACCCTCCCACGTTTTATCGGCGATTAAAGTTCGAAGAGAACTGGTCGATAGTTCAATAAGAATCAGTTTAGGAAGAAAAAATACCCTGGAAGAAATTGATAGTTTTGGGATTAGGTTGGTTGAATTGGTTAATAAAATGCGTCAGGATTTCCGAAAAAACGCTAATTAACCTAAATGAAAGAAACTTAATTTTACCAAGCCGTAAGACTTTGAACTTTTAAGAGTATATCGCTTTTATAAGCAGAAGTTTGTAGATTTTTTGGTTTATTTGGGCTTTAGAGTTTCAGTTTGCTTTAGTGACTTTTTAAAAAAGTTTGATTTTTAATTATAGTTGACAATTATAAGAATGGTTTCTTATAATTATTTGATAATAAAGGAGTAATGACTCATTCCCATTTATGGAGAACCCCATGCCTTCAATAAATATTTTTTCCCGCCTTTTATTAATAGTATTCCTATCTATGAGTTTGGTTGCTTCCGGTTGTAGTTATGTTCCCTGGATTGGGGAAGAAGAGGAAGAAGAGACCATCGGTTTTGACGACGAAATTCCATTCGACGATCCAGATAACGAAATGAGTGATGTTGCTGAGGATGACTTTTTTGGAGAAGAACCTGTCGGCGATAGTGAAGAAGTGAGTAGTGGATTTGACGAAGGATTGGATGAGGGGTTTGCGAGTATTGATCAAGCAACTGATTCTGGTGAAATGAAAATGGACCTTGAAAACTTGCAAGGTCAACAAGAAAATTTGACAGCTAAAGTTCGCGAATTACAAGAAATTATTAGTGCTTTAGAGCCTAAAATTTCAGCTACCCAAGAGCAATTAGAGGGTAACTTAGGAAACATTTCCCAAAAAGCAGACTTTCTAGAACCAGAAGTTAACGAATTAAAGCTTCAAATGGCTCAGCTAAAAGAAGAATTGGCTATGTTGCGAATGAAGAAAGATTCGGGGTCTCATAGCATGATGTCTTCGCATAAGAAACGAGGTCAAACACGAATGGCTTCGGCTGTTTCAGGAAGCTTTAAAATGGAATATGATCGAGCTTTATCGGCTTATATAGGCGGACAATTTGACGAGTCGATTCTTCTTTTTCAAAACTTGGCTGTCAAGAACCCTCCAATGAGTTACCAAGATAATATTCATTATTGGATTGGCAGTAATTTTGTTAAATTGGAAATGTTTGACGATGCAATCAAGCATTTTGAAACTGTTCTGGATAAATTCCCTCGTGGTAATAAAGTCCACGATGCGCGTTTTATGCTTGGCGTTACCTATAATAAAAAAGGTGAGTCCAGTCGAGCTATCGACATATTGCAATCTGCTCTTCGAAGTAGTCCTACTTCAGAAGTTCGCGCAAAAATCGAAAAGGAATTGAGCCAAATCCAATAAACGCGTACAATACCTCCATTTCAATCGAATGTGACCAACTTGTGTCTCATTCGATAATTGAAACCAAAGGCTGTCTTAGCTTTGGCAACTTTGTTTTGCCAACCAACCATGAAAATCGCGATCATTCACGATTGGTTGACGGGCATGCGAGGCGGAGAAAAATGTTTGGAAGTTTTTTGCCGTTTATTGCCCGGAGCCGATCTTTTTACCCTTGTCCATGCTACCGGTAGTGTTTCCCCTGCTATCGAAAAAATGCGACCTAATGTTTCTTTCCTGCAATACCTCCCTTTTGCTAAAGAAAAGTACCGATATTATTTGCCTTTAATGCCTTTGGCAGCCGAGCTACTTGATTTAAGAGAGTATGACTTTATTCTCAGTAGTAGTCATTGCGTGGCGAAAGGTGTTTTAAAAAAGAGTGGAGCGACTCATCTATCCTATTGCTACACCCCGATGCGATACATTTGGGATCAGTATGATCAATACTTTGGTGGTGAAAATTCGGGATCGGTCGCGTCCAAAGTTATGCCGCATTTAGTTCCTATATTAAGACGATGGGATGTTCATTCTAGCCGACGTGTAGACCAATTCATTGCTATTTCTAAGCATGTTAAAAAACGAATACAAAAATATTATAATCGCGATGCGAAGGTCATTTACCCTCCTGTTGATACAAATTTTTATTCTCCGACAGGCGAAAAACCACAAAATTTTTTCTTAATGGTATCGGCTTTTGCGCCTTATAAACGCTTAGATTTAGCGGTTGAAGCGTTTAATAAATTGCGGTATCCTTTGAAAATTATTGGCGAAGGCCAAGATAGCACAAAGCTGAAGCGATTGGCAGGGCCTAATATTGAATTCTTAGGTTGGTTGCCAGACCGGTCGATTCGGTCTTATTATGCCCGTTGTAGAGCCTTTATTTTCCCAGGCGAAGAAGATTTTGGAATTACGCCTCTTGAAGCTCAAGCTATGGGCCGACCTGTTATCGCTTATGGCCGTGGCGGCATTCTGGAAACGGTAAATCCTGACATTTCTACCTGGAAACCCGAATACGATATTCCTAAAGAAGCGACTCATAGGCCAACAGGGATGTTTTTTGCGGAGCAAACTGTGGGTGGGCTGATTTCAGCAGTGAGAGATTTCGAATCGATTGAGAACGGCTTTGATCCCAAAGCCGCTCGACAAAACGCTTTAAAGTTTGATACCGAAATTTTTATTCAGCATATCCGTTCAGAAATTATTCTCCATAAGTTTCTCCAATGTTGAAAAAATACGGTCAAATCTTTGTATCCATCCTATTTATTGCCGATAGTTTAATTATTTTTATAGCTTGGATTGGCTCTTATTTTATTCGTTTTCAATGGGGAATCTTTTCTGCTTCTCAAGGGGTTCCTCCCTTTGATATTTATTTACTAACGACTATTCCAGTTTGGATTATCTTTTCCATAAACATAAAGTGGTTTAATCTTTACGAGCCTCTTCGAGGGAAATCATTTGTTTTTGAATATTTTTCTATAATAAAAGTCGCTTCTTCTTCCGTTCTAGCATTGACTGCCATTTCCTTTTTTTACCGTGAAGTTTCTTACTCGCGACTCATGGTTGTCATATTTTGGTTAGTGGTTACTGCTTTGATGATCTTTGCTCATGTCTTATTGCGACAAGGTCTTATGCAAATGCGCAAGAAGGGTATTAACCTAAGACAAGTTCTAATTGTGGGGACCGGCGATCTGGGACAGTCTGTTGCCGAGAAAATTGATTTACATCCTGAGATTGGATTCAAGGTCGTTGGGTTTTTAACTCATATTTCAGAGGAAATTGGTAAAAGGGTTGGGGAATATGAAATCATCGGAAATATTAAAAATATATGTATATTGTTAAACGAACTTAAAATTGATCAATTATTTATAGCTTTACCTTTAAATGCCCCAGAGCAATTAGAAGATATTTTGAATGACCTTAGGGAAGAAAAAGTCGATATCCAAGTAGTACCTGATCTAATGAAATATATGAATCTATCTTCGGGAATTGAAGATTTTGACGGGTTGCCAATTGTTAATTTGACGGGAACTCCTTTATATGGATGGAACATCATAATTAAAAGAATTACCGATATTGCTTGTGCTAGCGTTGGCTTAGTTTTGTTAAGTCCCTTTATGCTTTTAATTGCTTTGTTGATCCGTATGGAATCCAAAGGAAAAGTAATATACAGTCAAGAAAGGGTCGGGTTGGATGGCCAGGTTTTTTCTATGATGAAATTTAGATCTATGCGCGAAGGAGCGGAGCAAAAATCTGGTCCAGTTTGGGCTAGTGAAAATGATGACCGAAAAACTAAAGTAGGTAATATCTTAAGGAAAACGAGCTTGGATGAACTTCCTCAGCTTTTTAACATTCTTAAAGGCGAAATGAGCTTGGTTGGTCCTAGGCCAGAACGACCGCATTTTGTAGAAAACTTTAAAAAGTCAATTCCTTCATACATGTTGCGGTTAAAAATGAAAGCTGGTTTGACTGGATGGGCTCAAGTTAATGGATGGCGAGGCAATACTTCCCTAGAAAAAAGAATTGAATTCGATTTATTTTACATTAAGCATTGGTCTTTTTGGTTTGATATTAAAATAATGGCGATGACATTTTGGAAAGGGCTTGTAAGTAAGCATGCTTACTAAGTTGAAGACGGTTGTTATAATTCCATCTAGATGGGGGTCTACTCGTTTTCCAGGGAAACCTTTAGAAATCATTGCTGGTAAACCAATGATTCAGTGGGTTTTTGAACGGGCTAAAGAAGCTAAAACAGTTTCTGAGGTGATTGTAGCGACTGACGATGAAAGAATTTTAAATACAGTTATTGGTTTTGGTGGGAAAGCGGTTTTAACTTCGCCGGATCATCCCTCTGGAACGGATAGGATTGCTGAGGCTGCAGAAAGGCTAGATTATGATATTGTTGTCAATATACAGGGTGATGAACCTCTTATTCCTTCGTCTAATATTGATTTATTAGTTAAGCCCTTTTTGGATGATGAGTTTATTAAAGTAACTACATTAAAAACTCGAATTTTTGATATCGAAGAAATATATGATCCAAACGTGGTGAAAGTGACATCCTCACAGTCTGGTTTTGCCCTTTATTTTTCAAGGTCTCTTATTCCATTCGAAAGAGACAATTGGGAAAATGGGAAGTGGAACTTTTCCACCAAAGATTTAATTTCTGGAGAGAAAACTTTTTTTAGACATATTGGAGCTTACGGATTTAAAAAAAGCTTTTTAATGGAATATATTAATATGCCTGAGTCGGACCTAGAAAAGGCGGAGAAGTTGGAGCAACTGAGAATTATAGAAAATGGAAT
>CAWVUN010000069.1:0-7673 GCA_963932495.1 uncultured bacterium | reverse complement strand
CTCGATACTTTACGAAACCGATTAATATAATATAGAATAATTGGTTAATAAATTGCTTCTTCAGCATTTAAAACCTTTGGAAGGTTTTTACCTTACACAAAAATCACCTTCAATTAAATAATAGATGTCTTTTATCCTCAGAAGCCTGGGCGAGCGTCTTCTATTGCTCATCTTCATTTCTATAATATCTCATGCCATCGTCCACTTAGCTCCTGGCGAACCTAGCATGGTAGATCCATCGAACCCTCGTTTGAAGGCTGAAGATATTGAGTTGATAAGAGCCGCATTTCACCTAGACGACCCTATTCATCTTCAATATTTTTATTGGTTACGAGACCTTGCCTCTGGGCAGTTAAAATCGTTTAAAGACAATCAACCCGTTTTAAAAAAAATCTGGGACCGTTTTCTAAATTCTTTACCTCTATTCATATTAGGAACAATTTTAACATGGTCGCTCGCTTTTCCTATAGGGATTACCGCCGCTCTAAAAAGAGGTTCCGTTTTTGATCAAACGTCAACTTTTCTATCTTATGCGTTGATCTCTATTCCTGGTTTTTTTCTTTCTTATCTTTGTTTGATTTTCGTTGTTAAAACTTTTGACGTTTCGGTCATCGGGATTCAAACCTTTGGGATGGAAAATGCTCCATTCATCAACCAGTTTATGGATCGTATTTGGCATTTAACCATCCCATCGTTGATGACAGCGGTTGGGGGCATTGCCGTCTACTCGCGTTATGTGAGATCTCAAATGCTAGAAGTCATGAATCATGATTATATTCGCACTGCACGTGCAAAGGGATTGCCAGAAGACGTAGTGGTTTACCATCATGGATTGAGAAACGCATTACTGCCTTTCATTACTTTGTTTGGTTTAATGATACCAGGGTTGATAGGAGGGTCGGTTATTTTTGAATCCATCTTCGGTTGGCCAGGTATGGGGCGATTGGGTTACGAAGCGATCTTAGCAAGGGACTTTCCTGTTATCTTAACTTTAAACTTTATTTCTGCAGTTTTAGTTTTGATCGGCACCTTTATATCTGATCTTCTGTACGCAGTTGCCGACCCGAGGATAAAACTTTAACTATGGCCTTATCCTCTCAAAAAGTTGGCAATAATTTTCAAAATCCATTTTGGGAAAATTGGGATATTTTCAAACGCAACAAAGTTGCTTTGGCAAGTTTTTGGTTTTTGATGTTTTTGTTTGTGTTTGCCCTGATGGCGAAGTTTTTTACAGAAGTTGTCGTTATTTTTGATCCACATACCGTACGGCTAGCAGAAAAACTTTTGCCTCCATTTTCTCCTTACAATTCTGAGTTCACCTCACTTCAAGAAGCCCCTTTTGGAAACATTTATTTATTAGGAACCGACGAATTGGGCAGAGATGTTTTCGCTCGTATGTTAGAGGGAACTTTTGTTTCTCTGACCGTTGGGTTTGTTGCTGTAGGGATCTCTTTTTCACTCGGCGTTTTTCTCGGTGGTATTGCAGGCTATTATGGCCGCAATCGAATTGGTTTTATCACTGTTGACTCTATTGTCATGAGATTTGTAGACATTATGTTATGCTTTCCTACATTTTTCCTAATACTTACTGTGGTTGCCTTATTGCCGCCAAATATATATAACATCATGATTATAATCGGACTGACTAGCTGGATGGGAACCGCTAGATTCGTCCGAGCGGAGTTTTTGTCTCTGCGAGATCAAGATTTTGTTCAAGCTGCGCGAGCCTTGGCAATTCCAGAATTACGCATTATTTTTTCACATATTGCTCCCAATGCTTTAGCTCCAGCACTAGTTTCAGCAACAATTGGAGTAGCAACCGCTATTCTCACCGAATCGGCTCTTAGTTTCTTAGGATTTGGAGTTCCTCCTCCTTTTGCAACTTGGGGAAATATTTTATCCGACGGGAAGCGGTTTATTTTCGACGCTCCATGGCTCACCTTTATACCAGGATTCACTATTTTAATCGTGGTTCTTGCCTTTAATCTTTGCGGCGAAGGGTTACGAGAAGCGTTCAATCCCAAATTACGCAAAAAAATATGATTGGTTACTTTTTACTTTATGATTTATCTAAAACAATTACATAAGCAATACGGGCCCAAAATCCTTTTATCTGGAGTCGATTTTCATCTCCGCCCAGGTGAAAAAGTGGGACTGGTAGGCGATAACGGAATGGGGAAAACCACCTTGTTCCGCATCATTCAAAAGAAAGAAAGTGCTGACTTTGGTAAAGTTTCGTTTCGTAAAGGAATTCATGTTGGAATGTTGGATCAACATTTCGAGGCAGGAGATCAAACTGCCCTGGAACGAACCGTTATGGGCGACCCCTATTTTTCTAAAATCATGCTAGACAAAGAGTCTTTAGAAAACGACCAAACAGCTCATCAAAAAAACCCAGAAAAATGGGAAAAGCAATACGGTCATCTTGTCGCTGAGTTTGAAAGACTTGGAGGCTACGAGCGAGAATCCAAGGCCAAAGCGATTCTATCAGGACTTGGTTTCAAAGAAGAAGGATGGAATAAACCACTCCTTCAGTTGAGCGGAGGATGGGCTATCCGAGTTGAACTAGCTCTTCTCCTTTTACAAAACCCCGATGTGTTGTTGCTCGATGAACCATCCAACCACTTAGATCTTCGATCAGTCATTTGGCTCGAAAATTTCCTAAAAAGTTACGAAGGGTCCATCGTATTAATCTCTCATGATCGTCGGTTTCTAAACAAAATCGTAAATAGAATTGTTCACTTAGATAGAGGGAACCTTTCAATTTATCAAGGTAACTTTGACGATTTTGAAAAGCAAAAAGAAGAACGTGAATCTCTATTAGAACAAGCTGCGCTAAACCAAAAGAAAAAGATAAACGAAATGGAACGCTTTATTGAACGCTTTCGGGCCAAAGCTTCTAAAGCAAAACAGGCTCAAAGTCGAGTTAAAGCACTGGATAAAATTAAAAGGATAGAAACAACTAGCGAATCGAAATCTGTTCGCTTTAGGTTTCCACAACCACCCAGATCTGGAAAAGTTTCCATTAAAGCAACTGATATAAAAAAAAGCTACGGCAAACTCATTGTCTATGATGGCGTGTCATTCGAAATCGAACGTGGATCTAAAATAGCCTTAGTTGGAGAAAATGGCGCAGGAAAATCAACTCTCTTACGAATACTAGCCGGAGTGCTTCCTGTCGATTCAGGTGAAATCGCTTTAGGATCTAACGTTACAAGGACTTATTTTGCCCAACGCCAATCTGAAGTATTAGACCCTAAGCTTACAGTATTGGAATCCATTTCGCAGGTAGGACCTTCAATGGGTAGAACCCAACTTCAAACTATTCTTGGCGGATTCCGGTTCTCAGGAAACGAAGTGGATAAAAAGACTGAAGTTTTATCAGGTGGTGAATGCTCCAGATTAGCTCTAGCGCGAATGCTAACTTCACCCGCTTCTTTTTTATTTCTAGATGAACCAACAAATCATCTCGATATGAAATCTTGCTCTGTTTTAGCTGCAGCGTTAGAAGATTATGAAGGAACGATTTGTGTCATTTCCCATGACCGTGATTTTCTAGACGGTTTTGTCAATCAAGTTTGGGAAATAGATAACGGTTCGCGTAATGAATACCCGGGAAGCTATAGTAATTACGAGTGGAAAAAAGCTAAAGAAGAAGAAAAGCTTTTAGCAAATAAAATGAACTCCCAATCCAGCTCTAAAGTAAAAGAACCAAAAAAGTCCAAAGCGTCAAAACGTGAAAAAGCCGAAGTAAGGAATCAACTTCACAAAAATAAACAACCTTTAAAGAAAAAGCTGACTGGTCTAGAAGATAAATTAGAGAAGATAATGGAAGAAAAAGGCGGCCTCGATAAAACTCTAGAAGATCAAGAAATCTATAACGAAGCAAACAAAGAAAAACTTTTAGAAACTCTTTCCTTGCATAAAAAGCTCGGTTCGGAGGAAAACGAGCTCATCGAAGAAATCGAACGATTGACAGAAAAATTAGAAACTGTCGGATAATAAAAAAAATGCTTCGTCAACCGTTCTACTTGCAACTTCGACCTACAAAAGAACCTACACAAGAATCTGGTAAAACAAACATCCTATGAGACTTTATTCAGCCTTCTAGTAATTTTATGAGCTCTTCAAACTAAATGACACTCTCTTTAATTGCTCTTATATTTATACTCATAATAACTCTTATAGTTATTATTCCTGTATTTTTTGGAGCTCCCTGGCATCCTACGTCCCGCAAAGATATTATAAGAGCACTGGAACTATGCGAGGCGAAACCAGGACAAATCCTTTATGATCTGGGAAGCGGAGACGGGAGAGTTTTAAAAATTGCCGCTAAAAACTTTGGAATGGAGGCGGTGGGTCTAGAAATTGACCCGCTTAAAGTGTGGCTTGCCAAGTTATTCTTACCCAAAGAAAAATATGCTACACGCATTAAAATTTTAAGAAAAAATATTTTTGATTTCGATTTAGGCCAAGCAGATATTATTTTTATTTATATGACTCATCAAGCTCTAGATCGTTTATTCCCAAAAATAGTGGAAACCCTTAAACCTACCGCAAAAATCGCGTGTTACCGATTTTGCCTAAGAGGGGCCCAACCAGAAAAAGTTACGGCAGACAAGAAAATTTTTATTTACCAGTTTAATAAGGGAAAGACTTTAAACGCTTACTCTTGATGAAGTCTGTTTGCTCTAATTTATTCTCAAAGGCTAACTTTTCAATTTTTTCATCATCTTCTTCTAATTCTCGAGCATCTTCCCAAACTTCCGTAAATGGGAACCTGGGAAAATATTAATTACGAGCTATAAAGCCCGCTCCCTTCCCGATCAACAACCATTCAAATGGGACATCCAAAGCTTTAGCCAATTTTTCAAAGGTTTTCAGCTCCGGAATAATCACTATTTCAACAGACAAATTTGACGAATTTATAGTGGTTAACATTCAAGATAACGGAAGCGGCATCGCTCCTGAAATAAAGGAACATATCTTTAACCCATTTTTTACAACCAAAACTCACCAAAAAGGAACGGGGTTAGGACTTTCGGTAACCTATTAGATTGTTAAAATTTTGGGAGGAGAAATTTCTTTTCAGAGTAAGGTAGAAACTGGAACGACCTTTTCCATAAGGCTTCTAATCAATGGCCCAGAAAATGTTAATGCAACTTACAACGTTTAGTTAGCTCACTTATCATTCAAGTTTCACCAATCCTCCCCATACAAAGTATTTTTGAGCTCCTTTTTTTACTTCCAGCCATGGCTTGCCATTAAAAAAAACATCCACCTTCTTTACTAGCAATAAACGCTCACCCTTCATTGCAGTCGCCATTTCTGGAAGCTTTACACTCGGTCCATTTTTAAGAGTAAGACCATCAATCAAAGAAACAACGTATCTGTTCTCTAAAGTAGGCGCACTCGGAGTTTTATTAGTTGGCTTTGGTTCAGACTTGGTTATAGTAACGTTAACATTGTCAGTCTCTTGTCGTACTTTTTTTGCTTGTATCAGTTCAACATCAGTCTTTTGTTGAGAAACTTGATTGCCTGTCGGCAAAGCAGTCACTAGTTGTGAATCATCAGATGAAATAGGCATTTTGGATTCTTCAGAGTTAACCTTTACTCCTGCCATTGAATCGTTTTTGACAGCTTCTATTTCGCTTGTTTTTTCAACTGACGTCAAATCAACTTTTTCCAGAATTTCAGGAGGCTCTACATTTGGACTTTCCGGAGTTGTAATTTTTGGTTCAAAAGGTTGACCCACTTTTGTCGCAAGCTCCGTTTGCTCTTCAATGGTTTTTAGTGACTCTATTTGAGGGAAATCAGGGTTTTTTAATTCTGGCTCTTGAATTGTTGGCTCTATAGGACTAGCTGGCTCCTCAATCTGATCAGGTATCTTATCGTCAAATACCCGCTCCTCTGAAGGTAAAGATGCCACGTCCATTGGTGTATGAGAAAAATTAACAAAAATTGGATTCGAAACAAGTCGGTTCTCTGGGCCAGCTTCTGCAATCACTCGATAATAAGTCATTCCTGTTGTTTTTACTGTCGCGTCTCTCCAATTTAGCTGATATGGCAACGTAGCATTTTCGCGCTTTACAAGCTTTCCTTCTCTTATAATCGAAATAACCGCTGCCTCATGGCTGCCACTAGAAAACCTAAGCTTTGCTTTAATAATAGGAGCGTCTGTAGAAAATAAAACTCCTCCCTGTTCGGCTTCTTGTCCGATAACTCTGTCAAACAACGTAAACTCGTCTAACGATAACCGAAAATCTTCTTGTTGAGCGACAGAGTACATTCTACCCATGGCAATAGCTTCCAAAGCGGCTTCTCTAGTTTTTTCTCGAACCAACAACACCGTTCTAACTCCTCCCAAACGACGCCCCTGCTCCCCTTCGCAAACTAAATCGTTCCCTCCATAAGCCCAAATAGGCTTCTCGCGCTCGCCTTTAATATATTGCACCAATACCTGATCCCACTCTTTACCAGGTTTGGCTATCTCTCCAGCTTTGTCATATACCGCTTCAAACCCAGTAAAACCTTTTGCCTGTAATAAATCTCTAGCATAAGGCTCTGTCTCAATACCAACCGACTCTTTAATTCCTGGATTGTCTGGGCCCTCAGGCCTAACCCAAAAAGTTAGAGCATTATTAGTCGACGCGTAATCTATCAATTCTTGATAAGGAGCTATTCCTTGATCTCCCTCATATTGGTTAAAGAGAGAGCTTTGAAAAGGATGATCATTTATCGCTAACAGTAAAAAAATAACTGCAAAAAAAAAACAAATTCTCTTTTTACTTTTAAAATATAAAATCGCTAATAATAAAAATAAACCTAGCCAAATTAAAAATTGCGTCAAATAAGTATCTAAATACTTTTGAGAAAAATTACTATTTAAAGAAGGTATTTGCTCAATAACCTTAGGATTATCCATCCCAACTAAAAGAAGGCGTTTACTCCAATTATGAGCAACTAAGTTATTATCGATAATATTTCCTGTCCAATAATAAAACGGAGCCGCTTCAATAGCGGGAATCAACAACGTTTCAGGGAAACTTTCATCGTTTGAATTGATTTCTGAAAGGTAAGGAGCCGCACCAGAAGTTAGGACTGAAGAACTCTCTTGTTTTTTTCTAAAAATTCTTTCAAGAGGATCGACTCCATATTCCAGGGAAAGACGATTATTATCGCTAAAAAGCACAACATCAATTTTTCTATGTTGGGCTAAATTAGCAAGCTCCTGAATTGAAGAACATCCGGAACTAAATCGGGACTTAACACCTATAACAGCGTCTAGTTGCAAATACTTCGCTACAACCACATTAGGAATACACAGCAGGCACAATACCAAAAAAAAAATAAATTGCGACCGAAGCCTTTGATCCACTAAATAATCTATTTTCGTAAAAACTTTTCTTTATCTTAAACAAGTAAAAATCCCCGAAAAAAGCATATTCCCTTAAGGTAACGCGTTGCAGTAAATTACTGGACTTTCTAATTTTAATGAACATTCTTATCGGTGAAAATCCATCTTAACATTAATAAAATATACAGGCAAAGGACGTTTATACAAGGTAGTCTCATACAAAAACTACTGCTAGTTTTCAATAAAAGCCATGAACAACTTACCCTAAAAAAAGGCTCTATTACGAAATGTCAGGCAAATTTTTCATTTCCTAAAA
>CAWVUN010000068.1:0-7718 GCA_963932495.1 uncultured bacterium | reverse complement strand
GAGTAATCCCGCTCTTTTAGCTAACTGAACGTCTAATCCCAGTTCGCCTGCCATAATGCCACACACCCATGAAACTTCTTTAACATGTTCTAAAACGTTTTGGGTGTAACTGGTTCGAAATTGCAACCGGCCTAAAAGTTTGACGATATCTGGATGAAGGTTATTAATACCAAGATCCATGACGGCTTGGGCTCCTGCATCCTCAATAAAAGACTGAAGTTCTTTTTTGCATTTTCCGACAACTTCTTCAATACGTCCTGGGTGAATCCTTCCATCGGTCGTTAGTTTTTCTAAAGAGCGTCGAGCGACTTCGCGGCGAATGGGATCGAACCCTGAAAGAACGACAGCACCTGGGGTATCGTCAATAATGAGATCAATTCCAGTACTTTGTTCGAGCGCTCGGATATTTCTGCCTTCTCTTCCGATGATTCGCCCTTTGATTTCGTCGTTTGGCAATTCGACAACGGAAACGGTGTTTTCCGCGACATGATCGGAGGCTATCCTTTGGATTGCAATTGAGATAATTTTTCTTGCTTCGTCTTCAGCTGTGGATTTGGCTTTTTCTTCAATTTTTTTAACTTCTCTTGCCGCATCCATTTTGGATTCTTCCAAGATAATGTTTTTTATTTCTTCTTTGGCCTGGGCAGAAGTGTAGGAGGCAATATCTTCAAGCTTTTTAATTTCTTCGTTGATCAGTCCGTCGTAGCGTGTTTTGTCTTTTTCTAAAGAAGATTCCCTTTTGGCAACTTCTTGCTTAATCTTGTTAACTTCTTCGAGTTTGCGTTTATTATCTTCGGTAGTTTTATGTAGGGCGTTTTCTTTATCGTATAGGTCTCGTTCGTGCTTACGTATTTCAGCCATTTTGACTTTAGTGTCTTTTTCTACAGCGGCCTTAGCTTGTATTTGCGCTTCCTGAGCCGCAAGTTCTGCCATTTTCTTTTGATTTTTGGCTTCTTTTTCGGCTTCTTGTACAATCTTTTTCCCCAATTCCTCCGCATCCTTAATTTGGGATTCTTTGAAAAATTTTCTGAAAAAGTAACCGCCTACATAACCAACGGCTAAAGCAAAAGCTGAAGCGAGAATTAAAGTTAAGAAGTTTACTTTAATCGTAAAGAAGATACCCATTTTCTTTACTCCTTTTTATATTTATATGGACCCAATTAACGAATTGGGATTGCATAGAATTACACGTTTTTCGGTTGCTACTAAGTGTACTGGTAGATCGTCTTTTGACTGCGGTAAAGTTGATATGACTTGAAAGTCTAAAGCAACTCCAAAACGGAGCGTATTAGGACTACCATTTGCAAACAAGCGGTCGTAGTACCCTTTACCAAAACCAAGGCGTCCACCTTGGTAGTCAAAAGCTAGGCCAGGAGCGACGATTAAGTCAAGTTCTTTCGGTTCGACCAAATCGTAGCTGCCGTATTCTGGCTCCTTTACCCCAAATGATCCAGTTATGAATGGGGTCTCGATGTTGCGCAAACGCGCAATGTCCAAGTGGTGCCTATTTTTTAGGACCAAAGGTAAAAAAATCTGTTTGCTAAGTTTGTGGCTATAGCAAATCATGTCCCATGTCTGAACTTCTTTCTCTAGAGACATGTAAAACAATATATTTTTAGCGGCTTTGAACTCATTTAAAGAAAATAGTTTTTCTCCAATGAGAGCACTTTTCTTTAGTAATTCATTTTGGCTCAAAGAGTTTCTTTTTTGAGCCATCTGCTTTCTTATAAGTTCTTTCTCGGTTTTGATTTTCAATATCGATCCTTTCTCATAATTTAGCGAATGCCAAAAAAAGAAAGGCTTGAGCTGAAACCCAATGAACTCTTGAATTACCTATAATTAGAGGTATTTTATTGAGTCTAATTTGTCGTTATGGGATAGCACTCTATTCTGAGCAGATAAAGGGACACGGCAATACTTGGCGAGATTTCTTTTAATATAGTAAATATTTGGAAAGTATTGCATAGCTGTATTCCGATGCCAAGTGTCAAAGTGTTTCGGGTCAATTTATTCAAATCCTAAATTGAAATAGGAACTATAGACAAATCTGATTTTATTTTATAAAACCCTTTATGAGTTTATCTTTTATCTACTACTCTACTATCAATTATGTATTATATGAAAACTCAATACAAGGAGCAATAATTGATTAATTTTTTTCTTTAAACTTATAGAGAGAAATAGACCTTTTTTACAAATTAGAGGTTATCTAAGTTGTTAAGTCAATATGAACGTTTTCTCTAAAATTAAAGCCTTTTGAGCTTTAAAGTTGAGAAAATTGAGGTGAGTCGTAATAACTAATAATGTAGTTAAAATGTAGGTCGTGTGAAAAAAAAATACAATATGTGTTTTTAATGACGACTTTTGATGAGAAAGAAAGTTATGTTTTTTTTCAAGAAAAGATTACTGCTATGACTGACGCTGTTTTATTTTTTCGGTTGTGCAATTATTCCTATTAGCCCTAACTCGTAAGAGGTAAAGAGTCTTTCTCCTGAGGAAGCTAAAAAAAACGCTTCAAGGTTTTTGTCCTACTTGTGGTGAGGATGACGTAAAATTGAGTTGCGATAAGGACTACTAGATAAGGACAGAAAATAACACGAGCTAAATCGAGTAGCCTTATCAAGATCTAGTTGTTGTTTGCTACTTGGATAAAGTGTGTCTGAAAGGTAAACAATCTGATTGCGTTTCACGAGTAGATAAAAAACTCAAGGCGATACCAAAAGTTACGATGGCGACAGAAAGTTCAAAACATCTTTGTAGGGCGGCATTTGCGTTGTCAAATAATTACCGCAAGCTCAATGGTCTTGAGTGGAGGGATTATTACAGTCAAATGGCAGCGATAACAGAGCGTTGATTAGAGTTTTTTAAACTTATAAAAGACATTAAATAAGGCACGCGTGGTGAGTCAAAATAAAGAGAATAAGAAACCTAAGTTGGGAGGCCGGCTAAAAATAAGTATTAAGCCAAAGGAAAAAGAGCTCAAGCCTGCGGTGAAAAGTTGGCTAAGAATAATTGATAAAACTCAAGAGGCAATCATTTTCCCTGGAATTGGAAAACAATTGAAAGATTGGCGTAACCTTCATAAACTCAAGCTGACCGAATTGGGAGATCAGATAGGCGTATCTGGGGGACCGCTATTTGAAGCAGAAAATAGTAAATGCCTTCCTTCTCTTGAAACCATAGCCAGGCTTCATAAAAAAACTGACATGAATATAATGTGGCTTTTGTTTGAAGACGGACCCATGAACAAAAAATAAATTCGCATCCTGCCCGAACACTCCTGTTGTTTTGTATACCATCCTCTCTGCTTTAAATCCATTATTTTACCGAAGAGTTATTTAAGAAAACACAATTCTGCTTTTGCCTTAGTCCTATTGTGTGGATTTAGGTAAATAATGCAATTTAGAATGGTTTAAGTTTTACGGAATGGAAAGGTAAATTGATTTGGTGAGAGGGAAGTGTGGACAAAAATAATTTCTAGCTTGAAAATAACAGGATCCCCCCGTAAAGCCGAATCAATTACCACCTTTTGAACCTAGTAAATAGGTGGGATCGCCGCGTAACGTTTTAGGCTCCCTTATATTTCAAAGGTCTGCTCACCACGCCCTGTCCTTGACCCCTTAAAGATAGTGTTGGTCCAAAAGTTAGATTTGATTCGAACTCTACAGGGAAACCCTTAGGGTAAGCCAATCCTAGCACAAGAAAACCTGACTGACAAACGCTTAATTGTCACAATTTCCCTGTGGGGAGTTGGGCTCTATTTCTTTTTGAATTTTCTCGAGAGACCGGTCTAGCATCTCCTCTAAGTTGTTTTTAAAACCTTCTTTACCTTTCTCAGATTCGTATAAATCTTTAGCCATATTAAGCATTGTAAGGATGGCAATGTCCATTGTGGATTGAACGGACGTTGAGTTGGAAATTTCCTTCATCTTTTTGTTAACTAAGTCCGCAAACATTTGGAGTTGAGCGGGGTCCTGGTCCGTTTTTACTTGATAAGTTTTGCCTTGAATTGTAAGCGGAATGCTTTTTGACATGAGTTTAATTAAAGTTAAAATTCTCAATAGTTTTTAAAATATTGTTCACTTCGAGTTTTGCTTTGCTGTTGGCTTCTTTGGCATGTTTTAACTTCTTTTCCAATTTTGCTGTTTTATCTAACTTTGCTTGAGAACTCGAGTGTTCCTCTTTAAGTCTTTCCGCTTCTTTTTCGAACGATTCATTTTTATTTTTTAAATCGTCGTTTTCATTACGTAGAAATTGAATGGATCTTATCAATCGATCAATTAGGTTTTCTAGATGTTGTAGTTTATCTAATTCCATGGAAAAATCCTAGCGCTAGGATATTGGGGTGTCAAGGTTCATTTGATGAAAATATGAGGACAACTAGCTTGATTATAGGTTACACTCCACATAAATAACGTTCGATTGATCATAAAACCCACCGTTCTATGGAAATTTCAGAAAAATCTGTTTTAAAAAATATCAGAGATAAGACGAAACGGCCCATGAAGGTTGCTGAGTTGATTCGTTTTTTTTCTATTCCAGACAGTGAGAGACGGCAGTTCCGTAAAATCTTAAAAGATCTGGCGTTTAATGGGAGTTTAGAAAAAACACGTGGAGGCCGTTTTTGTGCGCCTGACATGAAGAGCCTGGTCCCGGGAATCATTCAAGGGCGTCCCAACGGCAATGGTTTTTTTGTTCCTGAAGCTGGAGGAGAGGACGCTTTCGTGGGAAAGGCTTACATGAAAGGAGCAATGCATCTTGATAAGGTGTTGGTTCGAATAAAACCAGGTCAAAGATTTGGTCGTCCGGATGGAGTCGTTGAACGAATTGTAGAGAGAAATACGGTTGAGTTGGTTGGAACTTACGAGATCAGCGAAGGAGAAGGGTGGGTGATCCCCTCTGAGCCTAAACTTTATTATCCCATCATCATTCCCAAAAGTTTACGAATAGGTGCTAAAAACGGTCAATTAGTGAATGTTGTAATAACCGATTACCCGAGTTCACGCTTCAACCCTTCTGGGGAAATTACCGAAGTTTTTGGCAACGCTTTAGATCCCGAAGCTGAAGCGCGTTCTATCTTAAGGAAGCACGATGCTGTTTTAGCTTTTTCTCAAGGAGCGGAATTCCAAGCAGAAAGTTTTCCTGATGAATTGGTGGAAGAGAATAAGGTTGGCCGAGAAGACCTGAGAGATTGGACAATATTTACGATCGACGGAGAAACTGCCAAAGACTTTGATGACGCGGTTTCTATTGAACAATCTTCAAACGGATATACTTTAGGCGTTCACGTCGCCGACGTCTCCCATTATGTGAAGGAGGATTCTCCTTTAGACAAAGACGCTTTAGAGAGAGGGACAAGTATTTACTACGCAAACGGCGTGGTTCCCATGCTCCCGTTTAAGCTTTCAAACAACCTTTGTAGTTTAAAGCCAAACGTCGAAAGGTTCGCGATGAGTGTCATAATGGAAATGGATAATAATGGGGAATTAAAAAACTATAAAGTTTTTCCATCAATTATCAAAAGCCAAAGACGTCTAACGTACTTTGAAGCTTTTCAATTGCTTCAAAAAGGAGACGAGACAGGGGATTATGGAAAAGTATTTCCCGCTTTAAGTAAGATGGAAAAGCTATCGCGTATTCTTAAAAAAAATCGCATGGCGAATGGTAGCGTGGAATTTGATATTCCTGAATCAGAGATAACCTTAGGCAAAGACGGTAAAGTGAAAAGCATTGTCGTCGCCGAGCGAAACGTAGCCCACGAATTAATTGAAGAGTTCATGTTAGCGGCCAACCGCACCGTTGCGACATTTCTTGCCAAAAACCGATTGCCAGGGCTGAGTCGATATCACGAGCCTCCCGATGTAGAGAAGATGGAAAGAATTTCTCTTTTTTTAAAAGGACTTGGAGAAGAATTTGATTGCGGCGCGAAAGTTAGGCAAAAGGATTTACAAGCTTTGTTGAAAAGAACCCAAGATAAGCCATTCGCTCGACCATTAAACTTCCTGTTATTACGAACGATGAAAAAAGCAGAGTATTCTTCGGTCAATTCGGGGCATTTTTGTTTAGGATTCGACCGTTACATGCATTTTACTTCTCCAATCAGACGATACCCCGACTTAGCGGTGCATCGGATTATTAGAGGATTTTTAGAAGGCGAATTTACGGAGAAGGATCGAGCTAAATTAGGTAAAAAAGCACAATTGTGGGCTGAACAGTCGACGGGGCGAGAGAGAAAAGCGTTGAGTGCCGAACGCGAAATACAAGATCTGAGGCGAGCTCAATTCATGGAAGACAAAGTAGGTCAAGTTTTTGAAGGAGTGATTTCTTCAGTTATGGCATTTGGTTTTTTTGTATCGTTGGCCGACCCTTTTGTAGAGGGAATGGTGCGTGTTGCAAGTTTGACCGACGACTATTATATTTTTTACGAGACCGAACATAAATTAAAAGGTCAATATAAGAAAAGATCGTTTCAGATAGGAGATGCGGTGAAGGTGAAGTTATCTAATGTGGACTTAAGGCAAAGACAAATTGGATTTATCATTCCGGGACTCCCAGTATCTTATTAATAAATAACTGTTGAACCACTAAGGCGCAGAGAGCGCAAAGAAAAAAAAGAGGAGTTGAGTTTTTTTATTCGAGTCTATATTTTCCGACGGAGTTTATCCTGAGCAAGCCCGAAGGGCGCGTCATCCTGGTTTTCTAAGAGTCGCCTTGACAATAAAATATCACATTGAGCGACTAACTGCCTTTGCCCATTGATTAATCAAGGTACTAGAGTTTCAAAACTTCCAACTTGTCATTCCGACCGAAGTGGATGAATCTCGTCGTTCCGCAGGTCCGACGTTTCTGCTAGCTTCTTAGGAGGCTCTCGAAATACGACTACCTTTTTTATGAAAAACCGTTATATCTTAACTCGTCATTTTAATATCTATACAAAGTTTATGAACGTACCAGAAAACTCTGGATATTTAGATCAAGCAAAAGAACTCCATCAAGCGGATAACTTGGAGGAAGCGGAAGTCGCTTATAAAAAAGCGATCATGAAAAAACCAGAAAACGCGGAAGCGTTGGCTCTACTGGGTGTGTTGTGTTGTCAATCAGGAAGGTTGGAAGAGGGAATTCAGTACCTGAGAAAAGCCACTACTTACAACCCTAAATCGGCAGAAACTTACTATAATTTGGCAAAAGCACTGAGCAATGTGGGTTTGTTAGAAGACGCTGTGACGGCTTATAAAGCGTCTTTGAGGATTCGCGACGATTATGTAGACGCATGGAATAATTTGGGGGATTGTTTCAGCCAACTGGGACGTGTTGCCGAATCGGTACAGGCCTATGAAAAAGCTTTAAAATTAGACCCCAATCAATTTGTATATTTTAATTTAGGTAATGCGTTATTAGAAACCGAAGACTTAGATAGCGCTGTGGAATGTTATAAGCAAGCGTTCGATATAGATCCGGGTTTTTCTGAAGCGACCTTGAATTTAACAACTGCACTCAAACGTCAAGGATATTTGGCAGACGCAAAAGCATGGTGCGAACTTACCTTGGAGATGCGTCCAGATTATGTGAAAGCCCTCAATGAATTAGCGAGCCTTTTTCATCAAATGAGAGAAACAGAAAAAGCAACACAAACTTATAAACGAGCTTTAGAACTTGAACCAAATAATCCGATTGCTAATCATTGGTTGAATTCACTTGCTGGAAATCTGCCCCTAAGG
>CAWVUN010000067.1:0-7798 GCA_963932495.1 uncultured bacterium | reverse complement strand
ATAATAAAAACGTAACTTAGTTGACAATAAAAATAACAACTCGTCGTCTTTGTTTTCAGATTTTTGATTTTGCTTGATAGTAACTGTTGCAATCTTATGCGTGTTATCCCAATGAAACCCAATCTCTAAAATAGGATAACCGCCTCTAAAAATCCATTGCGCCGCCCATTCATCATAGTTTTTTGAAGTAACTTCTTCTATACACCGAAGTAAGTCCACAGTTTCAACCAACCCAAATTCGTGCCGTTTTAGATACAGCTTTAATACCTTTCGAAATTCTGCCTCCCCTAGAGACGCCATCAAATGACGTAATCGAACTGCCCCACCCGGATATAAATGAGCGTCGAATAAATCGATTGGTTCTTTATATACATTAGTAACAATCGGGCGTCGGTAACTCGAGTCTTCTCCGAAATACATTTCAGCATCTTCATACATTTGGTATCGAAATTCGTCTTCGCCTTTTGATTCCCGTGTATACAATGCATCAAAATAAGTTGCAAACGATTCATGTAACCAAGCATGAGACCAAGTTTTTGCAGTGACCACATCGCCAAACCACATGTGTGCCGCTTCATGAGCTACTAATCCATTAGAATCGATATCTAAATGAGCTCGATCGTCATGGAGAGTTAAATCCGTTTGAGTGGTTACTGTAAAATTCTCCATCCCGCCAAAAATAAATTCTGGAACGGCGATTTGGGTGTAATGAGGATAAGGGTATTGATAACCTACAAAATCTGAAAAAAAGCTAATTATTTTTCCAGTTTCTTGGAAAGAGTTTTTGGCTTCTTTTTCTCTCCCCTTCTCGACATGCCATTTAATATTAGTCCCTTTAACCATTTCGCTATGTTCGGCAAAATCGCCGCCCACAATAGAGAGCAAATATGTAGAATATGGCAATTCTAGCTTGTAATGAAAAAAAGATTCTTTCCCATTTAATTTCTTCTTTAACAGTTTTCCATTCGCCAAACCAAACATTCCTGTGGGCAATCGCAATATAACTTCGGTCGTCTGCTTAAAATTTGGCTGGTCAAAGCAAGGAAAGTAATACCTTGAATCTTCGTCCTGGCCTTGAGTCCAAACAGTCTTAAAACGATCAGGATAATCGGAATCGGGTTTGGTAAAATATATACCCGCCAAAGGTTTTTCTACAGAGTGCTCAATAACCACCGAGACTTTTTTACCTGTTTTAAGCGGCGTCTTTAAAGAAATTAATAACTTTTCTCCCGTATTTTCAAAATCTACTGGCTTTCCTTCGACTTTTACTTTAGATACTTCCAAACGCATTGCGTCAAATTCAATTTCTAAAACATCTGGCGCATTCACTTTTAGATCATAATGGGTCGTTCCCCATACTCGCTCTCTATCCCAATCAAAATTCAAATCCAATTTCAAGTGTATTGGAAAAATAGACGTGTTTGGACCGTAATGAGGTTTAGAACCTTTTTGAGCAAATGGTTTGCGTTCTAAAAGTCCCCAATGTTCCGATTGCCCGTCTAGATAATGGCACTTGCAGTAACGTGTCGAATGCACAATGTCCCCTATTTTTAAATTTGTACTCTTTGGTTATAACTTAAATAAATCAAAAGCTTTTTTAATAACGTTAGCCAATAGCTCTGATCCTTTACCGATTCCTGGACAAAAACTAGCAGTTAACTCCCAATGTTTTGGAGTTTCCATATTCTCTCTCCAAAAGGGATATGTTTTGCATTGAACTGGCTTAGCCTCGTGAATTGCACACCCCTCAAAAGTTAAAAAAGGGCATGGGTTATCATCTTCAACCTCTATATACCACATGTCGTATTGTTTCTTAAGAAATTCAGATTTAAAACGCTTTTGCGAAAGATTTAAAAATTCTGCAGCCTGGCGAACGTCTTTTTGATTCATATAAACAAACCCTGGCTTTGCGCAACATTTAAAGCAATCGGGTTGACATTCAAAGCGAACTGGCTTTTTTTCCCACCATTGGATATCCATTAGTTTTTATAACAAAGATAAATCGTTACGGTGGATCACCTCTTCATAAAATCTTTCGGCAAGGGTCGTCTTTACAGCGGATGTTTTCATCCCCTTAATCCTATCCAAATCCCTCGAACTATAATTTACCAACCCTCTAGCAAACTCTTTTCCAGATTCATCTATTAAACTCGCAGCATTGCCAAACTCGAAATTTCCTTCCACCCCAACTACCCCAGCTGAAAGTAAACTTTTCCCTTGAGAAACAATGGCCTTTTTCGCTCCTGCATCGATCTGTATATTTCCTTTAGACTTTAGCGTATGAGCAATCCAGTGTTTACGACCATTAATTTTTGACGCTCCAGACCAAAATAAAGTCCCAACATCTTCTCCAGTAGTAATTTTTTCTAATGAAGACAAATCATTGCCATTCATAATCATCGTAGGGATACCAAAACTAATAGTCTTTTTTGCGGCTAAAACCTTAGTATACATTCCTCCCACCGTGAAATGACTACCGCTCTTACCCGCTAATTTCAATATTTTAGGCGAAATAATTTCAACAAAAGGAATTAATTTCGGAGGTTCAGCTCCTTTTTCCAATGGCTTTGAGGGATCGCTAGAATAAAGGCCATCAATATCAGATAAAATAATTAATAACTGGGAATCCACTAAACAGGCCGATAAAGCGGCAAGAGTATCATTATCGCCAATTTTAATTTCATCTACCGATACTGTATCATTCTCATTGATGATTGGAATCACTCCATAGGACAACAATGTGTTGATTGTATTTTTAGCGTTAAGATATCGCTTACGGTCACCTAAATCATGATGATCGAACAAAATTTGAGCTACTTTGAGTTCTTCCTTTTCGAAGTGCTTCTCATAAACCCTCATCAGGTAACTTTGCCCTATTGCGGCGCAAGCTTGTTTTTCAGGAATAGATAAACGCTGATTTTTTATATCTAAGCGCCCTCTACCTGCCATAACAGCCCCGGAAGATACCAAAACTACTTCGTAACCCTTCTGTATTAAACCTTTAACATGAGCGGTAATTTGACCGACAATTTGTGCGTCTAGCTCCAAAATTGAATCACCGCTTTTGGGTTTCTGCCTTGCGATAACGCTACTTCCAATTTTTATTACAATCCGTTTAAGACCTTTTAATATTTGTTTTCTTGCTGAAGCGTTATCCATAAATAAGCGTTTAAAATCACTTGGTTATATTTTAAAGGAACTAATATAACATGCCACAGGTTAGGCTGGAATCGAAAGTATGGAAGGAAAGAAACTGTAGGAGCTTGATAGTGTAAAAAACTGCAAAAGGTAAGCTTTCTTTTCTGGCTTTTTAACGCGGAATGAAAATATCTGAAAACTTTTCGCTCGTCCAAGCACGGCGAACGACATAAGCTAATGTGGCGAGATTTCCTAAAATATAAATAGCCAATATCCAAACAAAACCGCGGACGACACTTTTCTCCATCACGCAAATCCAAATCCCGACAAACGTTGCGCCAATATAAAAATCGACGAAAGTCGCTACTCCCCATCGCAAGGCGGCCATTTTTTCAATGCCCTGTATAACATTACTCTCAGCACTAGCCCAAATTATTACGGCAGTCAGGATTGTAAAAAGTAAAGCACAAACAAAAAAAACGTATACTTTAAAATCCGGCAACGTTATCACCTAAAGCTATTTTTTGAATAAATAATGAGAAACGAACCATTCTTTTCCTCGGTTGGAGCCAAACAATTCGGCACAAGCCATAAAAAACATTCTCCATCTTTGAAACCAAATCTGACTCTGCTCTTCTCCATAAACATTTCGAAAAATAGGAAGAATACTAGATCTCTTTTCGTCCATATTTTTAAGCCAGGCGTTTGACGTTTTCATATAGTGCCGGCCATCCCAACGCCATTGTTTCTCCAAAGAAAGGTCTTTTTGAAAGTTTGCCAGTAAGTCTTCCGATGGCATTATCCCCCCCGTAAAAAAATAACGCCCCATCCAGTTGTCAGATCCAGCTGTTTCAAAAAAATAAGCGTATTTTTGATGACAAAACACATGAACAAATAATTTTCCATCGACCTTTAACCATGATGAAATATTTTCCATCAATAGCTGATAATTTCTCATATGTTCAAACATTTCAATAGATACAACTCGGTCAAACTTAGTTTCTGGAGAAAATTGATTGATATCCACTGTCAAAACCATAAGGTTTTTGAAATTCCTTGCCTTAGCCTGAGCGGTAATAGCTTCCCGCTGCGGATTGGAGTTAGAAATGGCAATAATTTTACTATTAGGATAATTTTTCGCCATCCAAAGTGACAGCGATCCCCATCCACAGCCTAATTCTAGTATATCCATACCATCAGACAGTTCAGCTCTCTCACAAGTCGTAGCTAAAGAACTCTTTTCAGCATCGTCTAATCCTATTTCTCCATTTCCCCAATAACACGAACTATATTTTTTATATTTTCCTAACGCTGAATCAAAAAACTCAGGTGGTAACTCGTAATGCTGTTCATTTGCTTCAGAAGTGTGAACTGCAATAGGACTTGTACGCAAGCTATCTGCAAAGCGTCCAACAGCTTGTGCACTATCGCTATTGTGGGACGATCCCTCTTCGGCTATTCGTTTTTTTAATAATTGGCGAATTCCAAATCGAACTAAACGATCTGAAATCAAGCCTCTTTCCATCAAATCAACAATTTTATCAATCACTTAGCATCCTTTGGAGGCCAGGGAAAAAACATATTAGTTGTTTCTAAATACTTTTTATATTCTTCGCCTTTAGTTTTCAAAGCTTGCTGTTCCGTAAAAGGAATACCTGAAATTTTAAGCAAAAACAACATCATGACACAGGGTCCGGCTAAAGTAATCCAACCATATCCAGCTCCCCAACCTAAAACAACGTAGCTCCACCAATGAACCCATTCAAAAAAATAATTTGGGTGACGAGAATATCTCCATAAACCATTACGACAAACTTTTCCTTTATTGGATTCGTCCATTCTAAATTTTGCTAACTGCTTATCAGCCGTCCATTCTCCTCCGATAGATATTATCCAAATCAATATTGCCAAAGCATACATTCTTCCTAATGGCTCAGAATTATAAGAAACTATAGCTAATGGAATAACGAATAGAACCGCTACAAAAGCTTGAGCCTGAAAAAATAAAAAAAAGTATCTCTTAACATTTTCTCCTGCGGCTTTTCGAAAATTTTGATAACGTCCATCTTCTTCTTTAGCTTTTATTATCCGGTCAATGAGCAAGTAAGTTCCCAAACGAAGACCCCAGCCTATTCCCATGCAAGCGGCTAAAATTTTTCGTCCCGAGTCGCCATCGCCAACTAGAGAAAAATATAAAACTCCTGCAGCTATGCCATATGCCCATCCAACATCCGCAATTCCGGCGTCTCCCGTTTTTAATTGCCAAGCCCACAAGCCCAACATAAAAATAGCCATTACCGCCCAGTAATTAATTAAATGAAATAAAATTTCAGTCACGAACAAGTCTCGTAATTATTTTTATCTAATTCTAGGGAGGGTAAAATAGGATCCAAGCGGCATAGAGGCTTAGTAAACAACATTTGAACATTGCCAATCTGTCTTTCCAAGAACCCACCTTCGCAATAGCAAAGATAAAAAACCCACATCCTAATAAAGGCGTCCGAAAATCCAAGATTTTGCACTTCACTTTTATTACTCAAAAAACGTTCTCTCCACTCTTTTAATGTTCTCGCATAGTGAGGAGTAATATCTTCTAGATGAAATAATTTCATATCAGACGAAATTGCAGCGGATGCGCACAGAGCCGTAATGGAAGGGATGCAACTACCCGGAAAAATATATTGCTTAATAAAATCCACAAAATCTTTTGACTCTTCAAACAGATGATCGATAATCGTAATTGTTTGGATCATCATGAAACCTCCTGGTTTAAGGAGTTGTCCGCATTTTTCAAAAAAAGTTTTGTAATATTGATGGCCAACAGCTTCAATCATTTCAATAGAAACTAATTTATCAAATTGTCCTACCAAGTCCCTATAATCTTTTTTTACAACCGTTACCCTATCTTCCAAACCATTATCTCTTATCAAGTCTTTTGAAAACACAAATTGCTCATCCGAGATAGTAGTCGTAGTAACACGACACCCATAATTTTTAGCAGCATAATGAGCAAATCCTCCCCAACCCGTTCCGATCTCCAGCACATGATCGTTAGGAGACAACTTCATTTTTTTACAGATTCGATCAATTTTAGCAACCGAAGCTTCATATAAAGAACTCTCAGGTTTTTCAAAAATACCGCACGAGTACATTCGAGTGTCGTCTAAAAAAGTCGAAAAGAATTCATTTCCCAAATCATAATGAGCATGAATATTCCGCAAACTTCCTTTCTGATCGTTTCTCCTCCAGGCATGAGCTAGTTTAAAAGCCCAAACTCCTAAAGTAGCAACACCGCCTTCCATTTGGTTAGCGGCTTCACGGTTTCGCGTAAAAATTCTAACCATATTTGTTAAATCGTCGCAAATCCAACGCCCCTGAATATAAGATTCTCCAGACCCATTTAGCCCTTTTGCAGCTATATCCAAATACATTCTGGAACTTTTTACTTCAACGGTCGCCTTAAAAGGAAATTCAACCGTTGCCTTCCCAAAAACCATGCGTTCATTTTTTTCGACGACCGTAACTTCACCTTCATTAATGCTTTTGAAATAATTCAAAACCAATTTTCGAGCCACTTTTTCCAAAAAAGTTGCTGCCGAATCATCGATTAATTCTATTTCTTTAGGAGTGATGAATTCATCAGTTTGCATCTTCCAAAACTCCTTTTTGAATTCTATTCTTAGGATGAGAATAAAATGGGCATTTTTTGAGCCACAAGTTAAGGGCCTGATAATATATGCCTGCCTTCACCTTCCATGTCATCAATGGATATTTTATTAAAGCTCTCGTTAACGATCTACTATTAATCGGTCTTCTCGCCATCTCTAAATTTGCCTCGAAAAGCTTTTTTCCTTGGCCCCAGTTTTCCATATGTACCCGAAGGTTTTCTTTAGGCTCGGAGAAATACCATTCGTAATCAATCCCCATATCCATGAATGGAGAAATATGGAATTCCTTTTTAAAACAGAATCGCTTCATCCCGTCTTTTTCTTCAGTTTGGCTAGAATCTAACAAGTAACAATATTGCTCTCCCCAAGGTGTATTATTTATTTCGGCTATTATGGTTCGGACAGACCGCTTAGAGGAATCAAAACAAAAATAAAAACTAACTGGATTGAATCGATATCCTAAATACCCAAGATTCGTCATAATAAATATAGGCCCATCAGGTCTCGACCCGGTTTTTTCTGAAATCCATTCCCGCACTGATTCGGCAAGAGGAACACTAGATCTCCCCATATGGTCCCTGCGGCGATAATGAGCTAAATTCCAACTACGAGCCGACCAAAACCAATATGGATCAAACAGCTCAGGAAGCTCGTCTAAATCCAAAAAAAGCATAAATAAAGAGTAGTGAAACTTTCTCTCAATTGGAGAATACCTAATATGGTTGACGACACCTTCATACAGAGCACTATTCATTATAAAGATTTCCCAAAATGACGACCCACCGCCAAAGCACTTTTGAGACCATCTTCATGAAAACCAAATCCCCAGTAAGCTCCACAAAAATGAATTTTATCAACCCCATCGATTTCTTTGTGTTGCTTTTGCGCCAAGATACCTTCAGCTGTAAATACCGGATGGTGGTAAATTATTTTTTTAAAAACTTTGCTTGGATCAATTTGATCTTCCATATTTAATGAAACACAAAAAGTTT
>CAWVUN010000066.1:0-7885 GCA_963932495.1 uncultured bacterium | reverse complement strand
GTAATGGAAGGTAATGAACCAAAAGTTATTGTGAATGAAGAAGGAAATCAAACAACCCCTTCGGTAGTGGCTTTTACGAAGGATGGAGAAATCTTGGTTGGACAAGTTGCGAAAAGACAAGCCATTACAAACCCGGAAAATACGATTTTTTCCGTTAAACGGTTTATGGGGCGGTCGTTTGACGAAGTCTCTGAAGAAATGAAAATGGTGCCTTATAAAGTAATTAAGGGATCAAAAAACGATATAAAAATCGAAGCAAATGGGAAACAGTACACTGCGCCAGAAATCTCCGCTATGATTTTACAAAAATTGAAAAAATCGGCAGAAGCATACTTGGGCGAGTCGGTTACCGAAGCTGTTATTACTGTTCCTGCATATTTTAACGACGCACAAAGGCAAGCTACCAAAGATGCAGGTAAAATTGCAGGTTTAGAAGTAAAACGTATCATTAACGAGCCTACTGCTTCTGCATTAGCTTATGGTTTGGATAAGAAAAACGACCAAAATATTGCGGTATACGACTTTGGCGGTGGAACTTTTGATGTTTCAATTTTAGAAGTTGGAGATAACGTTGTTGAAGTTAAAGCTACTAATGGTGATACACATCTAGGTGGCGATAATTTAGACCAAAAAGTTATTGATTGGCAGGTCACTGAGTTTAAAAAAGAGCAAGGTATCGACCTTTCGAAAGACAAGATGGCTTTACAACGGTTGAAGGAAGCTTCAGAGAAAGCCAAAATGGAATTATCTACAGTAAACGAAACAGAAGTGAACCTTCCTTTCATAACAGCCGATGCATCGGGGCCTAAGCATTTAGGAATGAAGTTATCCCGAGCTAAGTTTGAATCTATGATTGGCGATTTGCTGCAACGGAGTTTAGATCCTTGCAAAAAAGCTTTGAAGGATTCAGGACTTGAAGCGAGTCAAATTACCGAAGTTGTTTTGGTCGGTGGTTCTACTCGTGTGCCTAAAGCTCAGGAAATGGTTAAAGAATTATTCGGCAAAGAGCCTCATCGAGGGGTAAACCCAGATGAAGTTGTAGCTCTTGGAGCGGCTGTGCAAGCGGGCGTTTTATCTGGCGATGTAAAAGATATTTTATTGTTAGACGTGACGCCACTGTCATTGGGTATCGAAACGCTAGGCGGGGTTACTACAAAGTTGATTGAAAGAAATACGACTATTCCTACCAAAAAAGCGGAAACCTTTTCGACAGCTGCAGATAATCAACCCAGCGTGGAGATTAATATTCTCCAGGGTGAACGAGAGATGGCTAAAGACAACCGTTCGATAGGGAAGTTTCACTTAGATGGTATACCACCAGCTCCACGCGGCGTTCCTCAAGTAGAAGTAACTTTTGATATTGATGCCAATGGTATTTTAAATGTATCGGCGAAAGATAAAGGTACGAACAAGGAACAAAAAATCACTATTACCGATTCTACTGGATTAAGTGATAGCGAAATCGAAAACATGGTTCAAGATGCAGAATCAAACGCAGACGCAGACAAAACGCGTCGTGAAATGATCGATCTAAAAAACCAATTGGATTCGTTGATCTATAATTTTGAAAAGACTCTTAATGAAAATAAAGAGAAACTTTCAGAAGAAGAAGTTAAGGAATCTGAAGTAGCTATTGCTGAGGCTAAAACTGCGGTAGATAGCGAAGATGAAGAAAAAATGAAAGAACAAATGGAGAAATTAACCCAAGCTTCTCATAAGGTTGCTTCTTCTATGTACTCACAAGCTGACGGCTCTAAAGGTGGGGAGTCCGGTCCTGAAGGCGATGGCGGTTCTGATGTACCTCCTGCTGAAGATGATGCAGACAGTAAAAGCTCCAAAGACGATGTAGTGGATGCGGAGTTTGAGGATATTAGCAAAAAATAAGGTTTATGTTTCCAGGCCGCGCCGACCTAACTGTCGGCGCGGTCATTGTTTTTTTTGGACTTAAATAAAAAGAAGTTGATTTAACGAAAGGTTCGTTTATGTCAGACGAAGCGCATGAAGACGAAAAAAGAGAAGAAAGAGAAGAAAGAGAAGATAAAGGAAAATCAAAGTTTACAGTAAATGATAAGCGACATTGGGTTGATGAAGGCGATTCGAGAGAAGATATCGAATTAGAGGAGCAAGTTCCTACTTATGTCCAAAAACTGAAAGATGAAGCCGAAGAAAAAGATAAGAGGTTGCGAGAGTACATCGCGGCTTATAAAGCAAAAACCGCTGAAACAGATGAAATTAGGCAACGTTTGCAAAGAGAGAACGACGGCAAACTGGATCAAGTAAAAGCTAAGCTTTTTTCACAGTTGGTTCCAATTTTAGATAATTTAAAAAGAGCTTCCGGTGCGGCTAAAAGTAGTGAGGATTACGAAAGTTTGAAGCAAGGATTGGATATGACAATCGTCCAATTTACTAAGGAGTTAGAAGATAATGGCGTACAAGCTATTAAAGCTGTTGGAAGAAAGTTTAATCCAATAACGGATGAAGCGTGCATGACTGTTGTTGCTGAGAATTCGGAACAAGAAGATGTTGTGATTGAAGAGTTAGAGCCTGGGTATATGTTTAAGGATAAGTTGTTGAAACCAGTTAAAGTCAAAGTAGCTAAAGCTGGATAATATTGAAGATAACTGCGGCCAAAGTTTTATGAGCCGATAAATTAGATTCCGAATTGGATTGATTATGTCAAAAAGAGATTATTACGAAGTGTTAGAGGTCGGTAGAGATGCTGATGAAACGCAGCTAAAAAAATCCTATAGAAAGCTTGCAATGCAGTTTCATCCTGATAAAAACCCAGGAGATAATAAAGCTGAAGAAAAATTTAAAGAAGCGGCAGAAGCTTACGATGTTCTAAAGAATAGTGAAAAACGACAAATATACGACCAGTTTGGGCACGAGGGATTAAAAGGAAGAGGTATGGGAGGAGGTCCGGCTGGATTCGAAGATATCTTCTCAAACTTCGGCGATATTTTTGACGGATTTTTTGGCGGCGGCGGTGGGCGGTCGCGATCAACAGGTGCTGATTTACGGCTTGATTTAGAATTGAAATTTGAAGAGGCGGCTTTTGGAATAAAAAAAGTTGTCGATATTAATAAAAAAGAAACTTGCGAAACTTGTAGGGGAAACGGTTGCAAACCGAAAACTTCTCCTCAAGTTTGCGGTACTTGCCGGGGTTCTGGAGAATTCATCCAACAGCAAGGTTTCTTTAGTATCAAAACGGTTTGCCCAAATTGTAATGGCGCAGGTAAAAGGATTGTGACCCCTTGTAATACTTGTCGAGGACAAGGCGCTGTTCTTAAGCCTAAAGAAATTTCGGTTAATGTTCCTGCTGGAGTTGATCACGGCTCTAGGCTTCGTCTTAGAGGAGAAGGGGAGAGTGGACCAAATGGAGAACCCCCTGGAGATATTTATGTGATTATCCATGTGAAACAGCATGAGTTTTTTCATAGGGAAGAAAACGACATTTATTGTCGCTTGCCCATTTCCTTTTCTCAAGCCGCTTTGGGTGCTGAAATAGAAGTGCCGCTGTTGGAAAAAGGAAAGACAAAGATAATTTCATTGCCCGGTGGGACTCAGTCTGGGAATACATACCGGATTCCAGGAGCAGGGATACCTCATGTTCAAGGGCGTGGAAGAGGGGATCAAGTTCTTCAATTAATTGTTGAAACCCCCAAAAAATTATCTAAAAAACAAAAAGAATTACTTCAAGAGTTAGCGGAAATTGACGGAAAAGCCGTGCAAGATAAACACATGGGCTTTTTCGAAAAACTTATGTCCTAAAATACTTTGCAAGTTTCTTAGGGGTTTTATTAATGACTTTGGATTACCGATGAGATGATTAGCGTATTAGGCAGTAATTTAATGGTTTAGTTTTGTTTTTACATTAAAAATTCTTAAGTCTTTTGAGGCCTTCTTTGGCAAATTTATTCTCTGAGTCCATTGTTAAGTATTTAGATAGGATCATGTTGGCTTCTTTTTTATTTCCTAGGTTGAGGTGTGAAAGCCCCAGTATTAATAAGGCTCTCAGCTGACTCTTACCTAACTGGAGAATTTGAGAACTATAGCTAATTGCATCCGTATATTTTTTCTCAAATTTTAATGAAGCCATTAGCGACAAGAATTGTAAATTAGTGGGAGCAATTTTGAGTGCTAGAGTTAATATTCTTTCGGCATTCAAATAATCTCCTATATCATAGTAAATATGAAAGTTTAATAGAGCCCCTGGAACCCAAAACTCGCCTTCTAGCTTTTCCAATTTTTTTGCGAAATACACAGCCTTTTTTAATTCTCCCTCATTATAGTTCTCCCATCTATGGAGGCTCCTCCAAAAAATTTTTTGAAGGATTCAAGAGCGGAAGAGAACTCATTTAGAAATAACAAAACTTTTCCCAATAGGTAATGAGCTTCGTAGTCTTTATTAGCTAATGTTAAATATTGGATTAGGCTTTTCTTCGCGGCAATATAATCTCCTGCTGATTCATCAAATAAACCCCGGAATCTATTTAAACGATTATCGGTTTTTATGAACTGTTCTATTCTTCTGTTTGCATTTTTTATCGAATTTTTCGTTTTGGGATTTGAGAGACCGATTGTTCTCCAATGACTTTGCGAAGGAACTAAATGGTTTTTTACTAAAAAGTTATAGGTCAGTAGAGCTAGTAAACGATGTCCTGCTGGAGATAAGTGGTTGTTTTTATAGAATAATAGTGGTATCTCAATATTTTGAGATTGAAATTTCTTTAACGGATGTGTTGGATTTAGGTAGTAATAATTTTTCAAATTTGAGTTTAATTTTCTAGTTTTAATCTTCTTTATTGTTCCTAAAACTACTTGCCAGCCAGGAATATCTACGACTACGAATTTACTGTTTAAAGAGCTTAGAGTTTGGGAAAGTTTTACCTGAGCGGCTGAATGAAGAGCAATATTAGCTTTAGTCTCAAACATATTATGGTCATATGTTTTTGCTTAAAAAATAACGCTATGATTCTCGGTAGAGATTTAGAATTCGTCTGAGTTTAGGGAGAAAACAGTATTTTTTGATAGGTCAATACTATTAGACTCTAAAAAGTGTCCTAATTGCTTAGATTTGGATAATTTGGATTGGCTTTCTTCCCACAAGTTATTTACTTGGGATCTGAGCCAATGAAGAACCTGTGAACGTTTTGATATCTCAAAATAATATGGAAATTTCCTAATTGTATTCCAAATGATCGAGATATTGTTGTCATGGTTCGAGTGTATTTCAAGGTCTCTTAAGTTTATTTTTAACTTATCATTTGAAAGTTTTTCATTTTCGATTTTATTGATTTGGATTTACTTATTATATTTTTCTCTAAAATCATTTTCCCCTTGGCTTATTATTACTAAATCAGGATGGTATTTATAACCTTCATTTTTTAGAAATGTAGAAAAGTGGATTGTTGACCATGCTACTCCAGAAAAATTTATTATTTCGATACGCTTTCCAGTAGAGTTTTATTTAAGAGATCTTCGAGGTTTTTAGAAAAAAGTTCTTTGTTTTCAACTCCTAACCCCATAAAAATAGAATTTCCCAGCATAAAAATGCTAAAACGTTTTTAGGTTTTTCATAACTTAATTCATGAGTGTTTAAAAAGTGTTTGGAGTTAGTTTGCAAACGAAAAGGCGGGTAAAGATAACCATGAAACCAATCTAAAGTAACGTCCAAATTAGATCTTAAAACAATTGGGAGGTTATATTGCGATTGGTGAAAGTCTGGAACGATTTTTTTGAGTAAGAAGTTTTGAAGAATGATTTCGAAAGCAATGACGACTACTACAAGTGCAAAAAATAAAACCGATATGTGTTTTATGATACGTTTCATTTAAAATGTGGAGAGCTTTTTAAGCAATATGGGATTTGGTAAAATGTAAAAATAACATTAGGGTTCTCGGGTCAAGCCCTTTTCCAAGCGGAAAAGGCGCAGCGAATAGCGTGAAGTGGAGTAAAGCTTTCCATATCGTTGGAAACGGTTGTCATCACTGTTTCAGCAAGTTTTTGATCTTCAAAGCATTCGTACGCGTCTTCTAAAAAACCATTTCGCAGTAGTGGATGAAAAAGAAATTCTTGCCCTGGCCCCGATTTTACTTCCAAGGGGTCTTCTTTTATCTGAACTTTATCCATATCTAATTCTTGTAGCCATTGTTGTACATGGTTGGAAGACGGCCTTTCTAAACGGTATTCTTCTAAAGCTTCTCTTTCTTTGATCAATTCATGCCCTTGCATTTCTCTATCGATGCGTTCCCAAAGCGGGTCGAATGTTCCAAGAGATGGAAAAGAGAGCGCAATTTGTCCTCCTGGTTTTAAAAACTGTAAAACGCTTTTCAAAGCATCTAGTCGATCGGGACGAAAAAACATAAAAGATAGATTTCCTGTTATACGATCAAATTGAGGTAAATTCTCAGGAAGCTTTTTCATATTCCCATGCATAAACTGTAGCCAGGGTACCCGGTCAGCTTGGACTGCTTTTGCTCTTTGGATTTGCCCTGGATGTAAATCAAGACCTAAGACTTTTCCGGTTGGACCTACTTTTTCCGCAATATAAAATGAAGGAATTCCTCCTCCAGCAGCAATATCTAGTACTGAAGCTCCAGGAAATAAATCAACCACGCTAAGAAGAGTTTCTGCAAATGGAGTTGACCAGGGATCGTTTTTTGGTAATGGCCAATATTCGTTATAAGTTGTTGAGTTCATATTTCATATAATAGTTTTGGATGATAATTTAAAAGGGATCAGAAATACCAGTTCCTTTTTGGACGACGTACCGCTTAATCAAGACTCCAACACGTTTTGCTATTTCTTCCCAATCTCTGGCTTCTAAATTAAATTCTTTTTCCATCTCGTTCATTGGGAAGAACGCGACGGTGACTCCATCAGGGCCCGAACCGTCTTCGTCTTCCATAAATAAGTCAAAAGTATGAGACGCTTGTTTTTGTAGATTAACTGATTGTCCTTCCATATGAGAGCTCTCCAGATAATTAGTTTTTATTTTTAATTCGAAGAATTACCAAAAATTTGAGGACTATTTTTCAATAAGCTATCCAGTTTATCGTAAGCATTGACATGTGAAAAATATCTTGCTGTTGCTTTTAGTGAAATAACGGAGGGTTTCTTATTTGATATAACCTCGGTTAGTTGGTCTAGATAATTTTTTCCTCCGTATCTTAGCATGACCATAAACTCTTCAAATAAAATATGCTCGTTCATTAAACTAGATGTTTCTTGAGAAGTTAAGGTGTCTTTTATTCTTTTGCTATCTTTTTGTGCGACCTTTGATATAAGTGATCTCTTTTCTTTTTCAGCTAATAATTTGTAGGGATTATAACTATTGGTAAATATTTTCTCTTCTACTACTTTTGGGTCGGAGAAAAAAATATTTTCTTCTAACTTTACTGAGTTCAGATTTTTAAAGGGAGCATTTAATATAAAGTTTCTTGTCAACCGAGTAGGAGAGTTGACTGATTTACTGATATTTTGATTAAAAGTTAACATTTCAAAGTGGTAGCCGGTTTTGCTTCGTATAAGTTTCTCGATCGACTTTTTGATATAAGACTCAGAGCTTACGGTTTTTTCCCAAGAAAAAACTCTCCTCTTGGCGTTAATAAAGTGGTAGTGGAAATGTTATTATTCTTTGATTTCAATAAAGATTGATATCTGTAGTTCTCTTTTTCGAGTCGGACTGTGAGAGTTTGATCTTTCTTGAAAAAATTTAAAGTGTCCTCGTCTTTTATTAAGTTATTAATTTCCTTATCTACTTTTATAGGTAGTTCATTCTCATCTAGAATATCTTTTAGCTCAAATGCGCCACGGATTTTAGAAAGATTGCGATAAGCTTTTAAAGGGGACAAGCTTTTGTAAAGGATTTGGGCTACGATTT
>CAWVUN010000065.1:0-7945 GCA_963932495.1 uncultured bacterium | reverse complement strand
TTACCGACGAACCTACTTGTTATAAGGTCTTCAAGACCAAATTATTAAAAAGCCTTGATCTTACTAGCAATGGGTTTGAGTTTTGTCCCGAGGTCACAGCAAAGATTTTACGCCGCAAAATTCCAATCCATGAAGTTCCCATATCTTATCGACCTCGCTCGAAGGAAGAAGGGAAAAAAATTCAATGGAAAGATGGATTAATTGCAATTTGGGTGTTAATCAAATATAGATTTAAAAGACTACCTAAATTACCTAAGAATTAAAAATGGATTAAGTCGTGGGATTTTTCGAAATAAAAGATTAGGGGGGTTACCGTCATTGAAAAACAAATCAAAAAATTGAGGAAATTCAGATATAAAATAAAACAGGGGAATTCTAATTGATATTAGATAGTAGATTTAATTTTGGTTATTAATCAACCCAATTTTTTATTTGTAATCTGCTAAAAAAAGCGTTTCTTTTTGAGAACCATTTTGATAATTCAATGAAAAACTAATGTAAATCAAACCTTTAGGGAGTTTTTCACAAAAACTGTGAAAAACTTGTGGAAAATAGGCTTCAAATACGTGAAATACATTGGTAGATAGGCTTGGTTTGTAATTCGATCAAAAAGTAATCGATATTAAAGATCTTTGAAAAATAGTAGGTTACGTGGTTTTTGGCTTTGCTATAGCTGAAAATATCGTAAGACAATATTTTTTTCTCACAGGATAAAAAAATTACCCCCTATACAGCCTTATTTTAGGTGTTGTGACAAAAATTTGCGTGAAATTTAATAATCATTATCAAAAAGTAAATAGACGGTTGATTACCTAGGGATATGAAAGCAATTAAGCTTTTTGTAGGTAGAAGCTTGGGTTATAAATCGGGGAATTTTGTATGAAAATCGGTTTCTTTTTGGAACTGGTGTCCAGCTTTTAGAATAGTTGCTTCATCAAACGGACGGCCTATTAGTTGAAGACCAACAGGTAATTTTGAGGAGGTAAAACCGCAGGGAATTGACATTCCCGGTAGCCCAGCAAGATTGACGGATAGCGTAAAAATGTCGGATAGATACATTTGCAACGGGTCGTTTAATTTTTCGGCAAGTTTGAAAGCAGGTGTTGGAGAGTTAGGTCCAACGATGAAGTCGCACTTTTCAAATGCTTTGTCGAAATCATTTTTAATTAGAGTTCTCACTTTTTGACCTTTTATATAATAGGCATCGTAATAACCTGAGCTTAGAGCAAAAGCTCCAAGTATGATCCTACGTTTGACTTCTTCTCCAAAACCTTCTTGGCGAGTATTAACGTACATTTTACCTAAATCTCCAGAATCCAAAGATCTAAACCCATACTTGACCCCGTCAAAGCGGGATAAATTGGCACTGGCTTCAGAGCAAGCTAATATGTAATAGGTTGCTACAGCATATTGTGTGTGTGGTAGCTCGACTTCCACAACTTGAGCTCCGAGTCCTTCCAGGACCTTGATTGCGTTTTGAATATTTTCTAAAACCTCGGGGTCTACCCCGGTAGTAAAATATTCTTTTGGAAGCCCTACTTTTAAACCTTTGATTCCTTTTTCCAAAGCAGCTGTAAAATCAGGAACAGGTACGTTGGCGGATGTTGAATCCATAGGGTCGTTTCCGCAAATGATTCCGTTTAATAAAGCTGCATCGGCTACAGTCTTGGTAACCGGTCCAATTTGATCAAAAGAAGAGGCAAAAGCTACTAAGCCATAGCGCGAGACCCTACCGTAAGTTGGTTTTAAACCCGTAACGCCGCAGAAACTTGCCGGTTGTCGAATAGATCCACCTGTATCGCTTCCCAAGGCTGCTATACACTCATTTGCGGCTACAGCTGCCGCAGAGCCTCCACTGGAACCGCCAGGAGATCTGGACAAATCCCATGGATTTGAAGTTGGGTGAAATGCCGACGTTTCGGTCGTAGAACCCATGGCAAATTCATCCATATTGGTTTTTCCAATAATAACCGCTCCAGCTTCTTTTAACTTTTTTGCCGCTGTAGCGTCGTATGGAGAAATGAATCCTTCTAGAATTTTTGACCCACAAGTTGTAGGAGTTCCTTTAGCACAAATTAGGTCTTTTAATGCTATTGGGATTCCCAATAAAGGGGCTTCGTGTCCAGAAGCAATAAGCTGATCGGCTTCTTCAGCCTTTTTAAAGGCAGACTCTTTGGTCAGATGGATGTAAGAACGGACTTTTTCTTCGACAGAGTCTATCCGGTCATAGACCGCAGTTAATAACTCACGTGCGGAATATTTTTTATTTTTTAGGTCTTCTTTGGCCTGAAGGATGGTTTTCCTGTGCATGGACTAAGAAATTACTTGAGGGACTTCGTAATGTCCTTTGTTTTTTTGAGGAGCTAGATCTAGGTAGTTTACGTCCTTGTCTCTCGGTGCAACTATATCTTTCCGACAAACGTTACGTAGGGGCATTAAATGACAAGTTGGCTCTACGTTGGAGGTGTCAATTTCGTTTAATTGTTCGACATAATCCAAGATTTGGCCCAGACTTTCTTGTATCTTGGATTTCTCCGAATCGCTCAAGTTGATGCGCGTGAGCTTTGCCAGGTTGTCGATGTCAAACTTTTTTTCCATCATGAGAGAGTCTTAATGGGGAGTTAAATGGCTCTATGAGCCTTTCTCTTTTTTAGTTTTGGATTTTTCTTCCATTTTTTTCTTTGCGTATGCCCTCTTACCGATTTTTCGGCTCAATCTCTTCGATTTTTTCAAAAGAGTTCTAATTTTTTCTACGCCTTCAGATTTGCTTTTAGCTTCTGTTAATTTTTCATTTGTAGCTTTTACGTACTCTTGTAATTTTTCGGTCGTTGCCATGTGCGATTTTCTCTAAGTGTTTAATATTTGGGTAAACAAGCTTTATAGCAAATTAGAGTAAAAACCTCAATAATTATTCTAAGCTTTAACGAAATATACTTTTTATTTTTGGAGTTATTTCAAATGATCTTCCATCCGTAGTTTTTTTATAGCCCCGTTAAGTCCCATTCTCCACAATTCTACTCCAGCTTGACGGATTCATTCCAAAACATTTGGATGTGGATGGCCAAAGGAAATTAAATATCCAGATGATATAGTCGCCGTTTTGAGATTAACAGTCTTCAAGAAATTGGGAGTGGTAGAAAATTTGATGCCATAATGCGGTCATTCAAGAATAGTTGCCGACAATGGAGCCTTGGTTTTTACTAGAAACGATTCCACTTTTGATTCGAGATCGTCAGTGAATAAGATGCTAAAGCTTCCATAATCCAGGCGAAAGACCATCGATTGATTATTGAGGTTTTTTCTGTGATTTTGTTTCAATTTTTTTGTAAATGTTTCGTTAGGATAGAAAAAAAGTCAACGAAAATTTCCATATCTTTATAATCTTTTCAGGAAAGATTTCAGATGCTTTCGCTAACTCATATTTAGCTTTTTCAGCTAATTTTAGAGTCTTTGGTCTTATGACAAAGCCGGCAATAAGATATTGTAAACATTCAAATAGCCGACAACAGTTTTTAAACCCGCGATATGATTCTTGGTCTGCATGTGTTGCGATTAAATAATCTACCGATTCTTATCCCTGATTTAAGATATAAAGAGCGACAATAGTTCTCCCAATATCTAAGCTATTTTTATAAAAACCTCCGCCGTCCACTAAAAACGCTTTCCGTTAGGAAATTCGATAAAAATGGATTCGCCTTGAGCAACGTCCAATAGAGTTATCTTTAGTCTGACAGAATTTTTCGAAGGCCATCGCGTTAAAATATCCATAGTAGGAGGCAAAAAACCGCAAAAGCTGAGTTGTAAGATAAAATAGACTATCGTTTCTGAATAAATTTTTCCAAATTTTTTTTCAGAAAAATTATTTTGAACGGTGTTTGTTATCTTTTCTAATAGGCGTTGTCTCATGTCCATAAAGAAACCGGGGTCAAATTCGCCAATTTTCTCGATTTGATCTAGTTTAGCAATGTATTCCAAAACTGATATTCCTTGAGACTTTAAATATCTTTGGTAATTAAATTGACCAGGATTCTGAAAACTTCTGGGTTTTTTCATCCTTATTTTTGAAATCCTGATATGGTCGCCAAATCTAAAATCTGGGTTTTGATAATAAATATTGATCCGAGCTTTTCCTTCTGATTTCTCCCACCTCTCGCCATATCTGATTTTCGTAACTTTTACAATCACACGAAAAGGACTATCCAATGCGGAAATGGATTGAATGACGTTACCTTCTATTTCAGCGAGTTTTTTTTCTATTAATTGTTCTTCTAGGGGATTTGTTGAAAAAGCGGGTTCGAAAACTGCGTCATTCCAATAACCAAAACCTACGAAGCAAGTTAAGGCAAGGGCGCGGTAAAATATGAATCCTTTTGGAAATCTTAATAAAATCCACGCAGTTAGTGCGCATAACAAAGAAAGGCAGAATGGGAAGATAAATGTGCGGGATTCTGGAAATACGCCATGTACTCCACTTGCATAAGCATAAAAATAGGTAAAAGATGGGCCTATAAGTTAGATTGGTATTAATTATAAAAAAGCCGCGTTATTGATTTTGCATTATGGGGAAATAAAATATAATGAAGTGTACAATATTTCCTTTCACCTATTATTCGTAGCGTGTTTCGAAACTTCCACGAGAACTAAATGAAAAACTGGTTTCACTACTCTAAAAGATATTTATGTTGGTAAAGACTCATGCATTTTCTATGCATTATTGCGTCTAAATGGGTAGTTTCTTGGAACGGTATTTCCAAAAGATGAAAAGCTTAAACCAATTACAAAAGAAAATACTATTTTTGCCATTAGCGGAATTACTCTATTGATAATAATTATTGGATTGATAGCGCGTTCAATTACTCGACCACTGGGGGTATTAGCAAAGTCAACTGAAGATAGCCACTGGCAATTTGGATACAAAGATGCTGAGTTTATCAAACGTAGGACACTATTCTAGATTAATAAAAAATAATAAGGGAGAGATTTCTGAAGCTGGCAAGGCCGATGGAATTCCTTTTAGAATTCTTGAAACCGCTCACTACGAAAAACAAGAAATACAGTTGAGTGCTGACGATTTAGTGATTGCTTATTGTCATGGAGCAATCGAGCCGGTAAATAGAGCTAAACAACAATTTGGAGTGGGACGATTTCGATCTATCATTGCCGAAACTGAAAATTCCCCAAAGTTGTTGATTAGTAATTTACAGAGAGCGATTACCAAATTCAACCATATCCAATTGCCATTTGACGATTTAACTTTACTTGTTTTTAAAATTTAATCTTTACGTTTAGATAGTGAATCAAATTAAACTTATTTATTTTTTAGATTGTCCCAATTTTCCGATAGTCAAAAATATTTTATTGGATATGGGATTGATCTTTGAAGAAGTAGAGCAAAATAGTCTGCCGAATAATCACCCTTTAAAGCTACTCACATCGCCTTCTATTTTAAAAGATGACAAATTGGTTTTTGGCCAAAGAACCGATTCCGCAATAGGAGGTTGCTCTCTCAATCTTCCTCAAAAAGCAGATTTGATAGATAGGTTGAAAGATTAAAAAAACTAAGAAAATAACCTACTTTATTTTGCTAGCTAAGTTGAGATTTAACTCGATTTTTACCTTCTTTTTTAGCGTGGAAAAGAGCTTTATCTGCGTTCTTGATCAATGAATCATAGGAAGACCCAGTGGTAGGGATTGCGGAAGAGGTTCCAAGGTTTGCGGTGATAAAAGGACTTGCTTGTCTAGGGTTGTGGTCGATTTTAAGCGATTCGATTTTATTCCGGAAATTGTAAGGTTTTTCTTTATCTACATTTGGTAGGATAACTACAAAATCTTCGCCTCCGTAGCGTGCCACTAAGTCTGCCGCCCTATTTAATGAGCTTGGAATAGCAGTAGAAACGCTTTTTAGGCATTCATCGCCAACCCGATTATCATAAAAGCCGTTATATAATTTAAATGAGTCAATATCTAGCATCATCAGGGAAATGGAAATTTTTTCCCTGGCAGCGCGGTTCAATTCTTTAGCAATTGTCTCGTCAAAATATCGGCGATTAAAAATGCCAGTTAACCCGTCTCACACGGAAAGTTGTTTGAGCTTTTTTTTAACTTTATCGTGATAGCTAAGAAAGTCTGCTACAGATAAAGTACCAATAATTTTTTTCGTCAGTAACTGCCAAATGGCGGATTTTGGAATTAAGCATTAATTCATGCGCTTCCATTATCGACGCGGATTGATCCATTATGACGATTGGAGCGGACATTATGTCCTCAATCTTAGAGGTATTTACTGGCAGGTCTTCTCGCGCTATCTTGCGTGTAAAATCTGCGTCAGTGACAATCCCAATATAATTTCCTTCTTTTTCCGCCAAAACCGAAGCTGTTTATTTGGATTTCACAAAATCGGCAACTTCTCTAATCGTGGCTTCATAAACTACGCTAGGAATGAGTGCGGTCATGTATTCGCCAACGTTTTCCATAATGCAAACGCCTTTTAAATTAGTGGTTGAAATTTAAAGGTACGTAAAAATTTCTATAAGTAATCGTGTTTGGTTAATACTATTGATTTTTTGCATTATACCTTTATTTCTTAATCGATTGTGTTTCCTTTTTTTTATCTAAGTAACTAAAAAAGTGGTTTGAATGTAACTTGAAATAAGTTTTATTGTTTAACTTGATTAATCGAAAAAAGAGAAATCAACTGATTTTAGCCTTATTCAGATGGATACATTTTGGTAACTTCTTAGAACAAAATTTACCTAAAATTTATTTAATTTTACTGTTAGTGCAATAGCTACAATTGGAGAAATTGTAGCGGCGAGAAATAGGAAGGGAATCAGCCCTTTTAGCAGGACGACAATCGGTAAGAAATATAAAATATCTTCCGCGTCAAAGCCGGCAAAGTTAGGCAATGAAATAGCCTCTTTACCCAGTTTATCCTCAATCATGATACGTAACCAAAAAATACCGCTTACTGAGAAACCGGAAATAATCCCCATTGGGATTGCCCAATCGCCTAGAGATGAATTTCTTAATCCAATTCCGATACATATAAATACAAGAATATGGATTAAAGCGTCGCATGCTAAATCGTAAATGTGCCCCCAACGACTGCTTTGTCCCGTTGCGCGGGCTAACTCTCCATCGGTGTGATCGATTAAATTAGATAAAGCAAACCCAATAGAACCCCAGATTGACCATTTCCAATCTCCTGGAATAAACAAGGCGACGCCAATAAGTCCAACTGCTAATCGGATAGTGGTTAAGTGATTAGGAGTGACAGAAGTTCCAATGATGGGTTTTATCATCCACCGCGCAATTCTGACGTCCCACAGTGGCGAGCTCACGATTAGAACTCTAGCTGAGTAAAGATTTTTTCCTCGGCTTTGCGAACGTCTTTGGGAAAATCAATTTCGGTCCAAGGCATTCCCGTAATATCTTCTACGCCAAAAGTATCTGGAGGAGAGTTAAGAGCTAAGTCTCTTAAAGGTTCTTCGTAACACTCTTCTGTATTCGTCTTAAATCGCTCTGTAGTTTCGATTAATTTTTTAGCCGTATCGGAAGAAAATTTAAAAAAACCAACCGACTCTCCACAGGTATCGAATTCTACTTCCACTGTTTTTCGAAATTCAACGATTTTCCCATCGCGGATACAGAGTTTTACCGGCTCGCCTCCTGGTTCGAAATCTTTGTCCATCAGAAAACTGCTTGCATACTTCGTTTCGACAAGTCGAGATAATAAAGGAAGGCCGAATAGGACGTCGGCGTCCATTAATAGTATATCGCCGCCGTAAGTCGCCTGGTCGCGGGTTGACCAAAGGCTCAATACGCTTCCTTGTTCGAAATCCGGGTTGAAAACAGTATCCACAAAATCATTCATTTTCAATTTTTCAATTTCTGATTGAATCGCTTCTTTCTTATAGCCAACGGCAATCGTCGTTTTCTCGATACC
>CAWVUN010000064.1:0-7956 GCA_963932495.1 uncultured bacterium | reverse complement strand
CCAACCATAATCCAAAAAAGAAAAGGAATCGTCACAAATGTTGGAATTTAATCTCCTTAAATTCTCGAGTTTGTGATTCGTCAAATAACCAGTATCAAAACCTGCCCTTTTTACGCTATCGTTGAGAACTTCTCTATAGTTTTTAGAAAACTGATCGAAATTTGTTGCCATGTAATGTCTCTTGTTGATTATAATAAAAACTGTCATCCCTATTTTATCATGGGATATTTTTTTTGAATCTTTATTCCTCAAAACATATTTGTTGACCACTGTTTTACCGCTACCTCAGGACTTCTTCTCCGACCTTTATGAGCTTTCCACTTTACTAATTTTCTAAATTTAAAACCAACTCGTTTTATTCAAAAAGATGGTAAATAACTTAAAATTATTTTTCATTCAATCTGTTTTAAAAGACCAGGTACTCATCCCTTTAGTATGTAGCTTAATGTTTTTGAAACGGTACTTACTGTTAGACTATGGATATAACTATGAAGAGGGCAAAGAGATAGAATGTGTAATTAATATTCTAAATGGGAAACTTGTTTTTCGAGACTTTTGGTGGCAATACGGACCTGGTCCCCTCTATTTTATAGCCTTACTCTCAAAATTAGTTGAAGGACCTAGTTTCTTATTAGGAAGAATCGTCGTCACCATAGGTGCAGTTTTAATGACTTTTTACGCTTACCGGGTGTCTCGATTCTATTTACCAGCTTCATGGGCATTTTGGGCTGCTTTACTTGCTTCTTCAGGGCTGGCATCTCGAGAAGGCACTTACGGTCATATATTTGCCTACCTTGGAATGATCGGCTCTTGGTATTACCTTCTTATATTTTTTCGAAATAAGGACAATTCCTTAGATTTAGTCAAAGCCGGATTATTTGTCTTTATGGCTTTGATGAGTAAACCCATTGTATTTGGAGTTTGCTCTATTGCCGCAGGTATTATTTGTCTCGGGTATTGGGCTTTTACTCACTCCATAAAACCTTTTCCATTTGTTTCCTTCGCTTACTTTCTAGCTTCAAGCGTTATTCCAAGTGGATTCGTTTATGGATATTTATATTTGCAAACTCCAACCAAGCTTTTTTTAGCGCAATTATTCCCAATGACGTCGGGCTCATTTTTCCTAAGCGACTTGAAATTAAAACCGTTACTACCACCAATACCAGGAGATTCTTTAATCGTTTGGAAAAATCAGCTCAATCACTACCTTGTTGACGATTTTAGGTGGTGGACTGTTTTCTTAACTCTAATCATTTGTTTAGTTTTTTTAATAAAGAAATATTTACAACAGCCAAAAGAGCGTCCTAAGTTCTTACCATTATTTTCGGCGTTAGTTTATGGTTTCTTAATTGAATCCGAAACTTTGATTCTTCTTGAACGCCCAATTACTTTTTTTATAAATATGTTGCCCAATTATATTTTATTGGCGCTATTTCTAATCTGGTTAAAAGAAAAATTAAATAAAAATTTTATAATTTATGGAATTTCCGGTTTCTTCTGTTTATTTTACTTTTTCTATTCACCAATTCGCCTGGGTGCATATTACTTTGAAAACTCTGAAATGCTCAATTTACCTTATGCAAAAACAATTAAGGTTCCCAAATACACTGCGAACTCCTATAAGAATATAGCAAAGTATATTCAAGATCATTCCAAGCCCAAAGAACCTATCCTATATGCTGGCTATGACACTTTTATTTATTGGGCGTCTAATCGATTATCTCCATTTCCAGAAGACTTTGCTGCTTTCACTAGAGTTTCATTTCACCCATATCACAGCACAAAGAAGAAGTTTTCAAACTCATTCTACAAAGAAATAGAAAACAAAATCGTGGAGAGAGTAAAGTCTACTCACCCTCCCCTTATCATTATCCCAAGTAGTTTCTTAGAAAAAAATAATGTCCAAGTTTCTCCTTTCCTAAAGTACCTTTTGGAATATTGGGAAATAGAAACTGAAATAAATGGAGATATTCACCGAGGTCCATTTGACTTGGCAAATTTACACGTGGTCGCTTTCGTTCCTAAAAAGAGCTAATCGGTTGAGATATTTACAACGGGCGAGAAAAAATCACAAAATACTTTTGAGTCCATCTTCCAAAGCCTTTGGATTATAATCCAACAGTTTTTTAGCATTTTCATTATCCCCTTCTTTATCACACACTAATCTCAAAACTTGATCTTTCGTTAGTATATAAATTCCACAAGCAACCAAAATAGAAATCATAGCTTTCATAAAGCCTGCGGGGATGAATAAGGAAATAGGGCGAATCTTTAAAATACGCGATAATCGATCCACTAATTCCTTAAAGGTCATTATCTCAGGACCACAAAACGTAAAGATTTCTCCAGTAATTTCAGACTTTAAAATTGCCTTAATAAAAGCAGGAATGACATCGTCAATCAACACAGGAGAAAGTTTATACTCCCCATTCCCAATAATGGGAACAATTCTAAATTTTTTAATCCATTGTATCAGTTGATTGATCGCATCAGGAGAGCCCGGCCCATAAACCTCGGCAGGCCGTAAGACGACCCATGGAATGGGCCCTTTTTTTATAAACTCTTCAGCTTTATATTTACTTAAAGAGTAGGGCCCTCCAACCTCACTAGAGGCTCGAGATCCCATGAACACAAAACGTTGAACTCCATTTCGAGTACAGGATTCATAAAGATTCCGACACCCTTCCCAATTCGTTTTGAGATATTCTTCGGCATTATTCGAATGAGTCACTGCCGCTAAATGAACGACCGTATGCATACCTTGAGTAGCCAAATCCAAGATATCGGAATCATCTAGACTCCCAATAATGGTATCAACCTTATCTACTTTTAATGGGGTCTTATGAACAAGGGCTCTAAGCTCTATATCATAACTCTTAAGAGATTCTAATAACCGAGTTCCCAAAACTCCAGAAGCTCCGGTTAAAAGAATTTTCATTTCTCTTCACTTGAGTCCTTTGAATTAACTTGGGATGACTGGGAACTGAGTTCTTTAATTCTATAGGCGAGCAAATTCATCAAGAACTCGAATACAGCCCAAGGTTTTACAAAAGAAGGGCGGGAAAAAATCTTATTGAATGTGGTAGGTACTTCTAAGACTTTCATCTCTAGTCTACGAGCAATGATCATTATTTCTGCATCCGCAAACCAATCGTCCGATTTCAAATCCATTTTATCAAGGTATTCGCGCTTTAGAATTTTTGGTTTGGAGTTAACGTCGCGTAAATTAGAACCCGGAAATAAAACACGAAAGACGATATTGAAAAAAAACGAAAGAAACTTTCTATAGTATCCGTCTTTTCGCCCAACTCTGTATGTCTTGACCATGTCATAATCACCTTCGATAAGGCTCTTATAAACACGAGCAACGTCTTCAAGTGGCATTTGACCATCGCCATCGATCACAGCCACATTTTTTCCTGTAGCCGCTCTCAAACCACTTCGCATATCCCACCCCATCATGCCTTTTTTCTCTAAAACCACCGCTTTAATTCTAGGATGATTGCTCGCAATTTCGTTAACTACTTCAGGCGTAGGATCGCTGATACCAGGCAAATAATTACCGACTAAAATTATTTCCCAATTTTTCTCAAATTGCTCAAGAGAATCTTGTAAACGCTCCACAAAGCCGCGAACTTCTTCACCGCTGCGGTAACATAATAAAACTACGGAGATATTAGGTTCCAAGTCCAAAAACGAATTAAAAAATTAATAAATGATTCAGGAAGGATAAAGATTTTATCCTAAAACAAACTCATTAACCAAATCTCTTATTCTTCTCACAAACTTTTCAAAATATTTTTTTTGATGTAGAATCGGAGCTTAAACTTAAATTCTTAAGCGATTGCAAAATGACCCATCAATTATGCCATAAAGTAACATTTGCCTTTTTATTTAGCTACCTACTTTTTTTTCCCTCATCTATAGTTTTTGCGGAATCAGGGAAAGATTGGTTCGAACGAGGGAATACTTTTCAAAATGAAGGAGCCTATCAAGACGCGATAGAAGCATATAAAAAATCTTCAGAATTAAGCCCTGACTATTGGGTCGTCCATCAAAACCTAGGATTAGTTTACCAAAAGCTCCGTAAGTTTGGAAAAGCCGAAGATGCATTTCAAGAAGCTCTAAAACTAGCCCCAGACAACCTCGATATCCATATGAGTTTAGGCAATATTTATAATTTTTTAGAGCAATGGGAAAAAGCTATTTCACATATAAATTTGGTAGTTCATCGTCGCGAAAACGACGCAGCAGCTCATGGGAATCTAGGCTGGGCCTATTTTAATTATAACTCGGGGCCGCCTTTTCGTCTTTTGACCATTATTAATTTAAAAAGAGCTGTTGAGCTTTTTGAGCAAGAAGGTATAAATAAAGCTGCAGAGGCGACTAAACAAACATTAGAAGAGGCCAAAAAAAAATTCGGCCTTGAGGACAAAAATCCGTTTTAAATCGTTCTTCTTTTGCTATAATCTTCCATCATAAAAAGCTCACATAACAAACCGTTAAATTCAACCTTTTTCAATCGGGGAAAATGGGCATCCAAATTACAACTCTGCCGACAAGAACAGAAAACCTAGTAACTTTTACTTTAGATAAAGACCTCATTCCTCCAGGAACGGGTTTATCTTACCCAAATAAGGAGCTTGCTCAGTCACATTCTATCGCCAAAGCGCTTTTTGAACTCAATGGAGTAGAAAGTGTGTGGATATTGGGCAATTCAATTCAAGTTTCTAAGTCGGATAATGTTCGTTGGGGTTCTCTTAAGGCAAAAGTTGAAGAAACTATTGCCGCTACAGCTTAGTTAAAATATTCTAAAAAAACACGAATAAGATCCCAATGATCTTTAGAACCTGACATTTCTCTTATGGAATGCATGGACAACATTGGATTTCCAATATCCACAGTCTTTATTCCCAAACTTGCCGCAGTTATTGGTCCAATTGTACTCCCACACCCTAGATCCGACCTGGTAACGAATTTTTGCAAAGATACTCCAGCCTTCTCCGCCAGTAACTCAAAACGGGTGGATGTCTCCCCATCAGTAGCGTACCGTTGATTAGCATTCACTTTTATCACGGGTCCTTTATTAATTTCTGGCATATGCCGTAAATCGTGCATGTCAGGATAATTTGGATGAATTGCGTGAGACATATCAGCGGAAATAAAAAATGACTGAGAAATAGCTCTTAAATACGCTTCTCTCGTTTCATTAAATTTTCCTTGAACCCTCTCTAAAATATCTTTTAAGAAAGTGGAACCAGCTCCTTGTCGAGTCTCGCTTCCAATCTCTTCATTATCGTAAAATACAATAACCTGCGTTGCTTCATCTTCAATATTTCCTTCTTCTAACGCCATCAAAGCAGCGTGGCAAGATGCTAGGTTATCCAAACGTGCCACTTGAATAAACTCCTTATTTAACCCAGAAAAAGCCCCTTTTTGCGTATCGAAAAGTGATAATTCCATTCCAACAATTTCTTCAGGCATCAAATCTAATTCTGAGCTCACTATTTCTTTTAATGGGCAACGGTCTTTCAAATTCCCATCAATTAACGCAAAAATAGGAGGCATATGATTCTGTTTATTTAAGATTAAACCTTTTTCGTTAACCTGTCGATTCAAGTGAATTGCTAGTTGCGGGACTCTTAAAAGAGGCTTATCTATCTTAATAAGTTTGGTTTTCAGTTGTTCTAATCCTTCTCTAAAAATCACCCTACCAGCTAAAGACAAATCTCTATCAGTCCAAGTTGAAAGTAAAGCGCCACCATAAACTTCTACTCCCAATTGCAAATAACCAGACTTCTCATATACCGAGTTCGGCTTCAATTTCAAATTAGGGCTATCCGTATGAGCTCCAATAATTTTAAACCCTGCATCTTGAGGAGCTTTCTTTCCTATTCTAAAAGCTACTATCGACGATTCATTTCTTGTTGTGAAATAACATTCTCCTGGAGCTAACTCCCAAAGATTAGATTCCGACAATCTTTTAAACCCCCTCCCCATCAATTTTTTTATAGACTCGTCTACTGCATGAAAAGGCGTTGGACAATTATCAATAAAATCTATCAATCCCCTTGCCGCTTCATAATGAGAATTAGTTTTTTGGGAGCTCATGGAAATCCTTAAATTACAAAAATTGTTATCTGAATCGAGTAAAAAAAATATTCAAAAAAACCATTTCTTATTAAGATACAATAACTTTTGAAGAATTATTTTTGAAGACAACTCTTCTAATTCTTATAAATAAAAAGATTACTGTGTGTTCTAGGTTAATTTTCTTTTTCCTGTAAAAAAAATAGTTACAATGATAGGGTAACTAATTATCGATTTATTTAGTTTGATTCTAAAAATTTCATTTTAATTCGATAGTCCCACAGTTTTGATTTTCAGCCTACGTATATAAATCTTTATTCAGAGGTGGATTAATGGGTTCTCTCTTGAAAGTCGATTTTAAAGTAAAACTAAACCCGAAACTAAAAAACTTTGACCCAAAAATAGATAGGCAAGATTACCACGAGGAGATATTCAAAGAACTGTTTGAGGGCTTTCCTCAGTTTAAAGATCACGTTGCCGCATACGTTGAACGGCATTACTGCATAGTTATAAATGACGAAGATCATTCAGATCCTCAATCATTAGTCAATATTTTGACCTCTGAAGAAGTACGTTTACAAAATGACTGGATTGTAAACCGATCTAAAATAAAGCCCATTCCCTTGTAAAAATATCTATTAAAAACTTCTCACCTAAGCCATTATCCCTGTCGTAGTTCGTGCCAAGAATCCATCTCTCATCAAAATCGCAATCAATAAAAGCCCTAACTCATTTACCTCCATCATCACCCCTAGAATATTTCCTAAAAATTTTTTATTCCTATTAATAACAAATCGTTCGAAGACAACTGTTCCGAGCGATAGAAACATCAAAAAAAATAACCCCTCTAGTCCCATAAAAAAAGTAGCGACTGCGGTCGTGAATATAGTTCCTACCCAAAATTGAAAATTACCAACGAATCTAATATGAAGAAATGGCCCCACTTCCTCCGCCTGAGTCGATGCCAACGAATGTGCTAAGTAAATATAAGACCATGCCGAAATTGTTGGCATCAAAACCAACATGTTAGGTATCCAACCTTGTCCCACATGAAGCAAAGCAAAAAACTTTAGCGTCAAAATAAAAAACAAAAAAACAGAGCGAAAGCTTCCTCTTTCTGATCTTATTCGGTTTCTATTTTTAAATGTCCAGCCCTTTGAAATGAGAATCCTATCCGCAACTCTCAGACACCCATACAAGCGACCCCCACTATAAAAAAAGGTCAACACTGACAAAGAGATAAAACAAGCAAACCCTGTCCCAAACCAAAACGCAAAAGCCAGATAACAAACCATGGCTAAAGAGCCAAAAAAGAAACCTGCAACAGGTAAAAATGAAGTGGATTTACACCGTTCTTCAGGATCGTCGATTAGACTCGAATATTGAGTAATAGAAGAAAAACATCGAATTGCTAAAAGACATCGCTGGCCTAATAAACGTATCATTATTTAACGGCTATGCTGATATCTCTAATCCCAGAACTTTGAATCACCCCCATTACTTCTACTACTTTGCCATAAGGAAGGCCTTGGTCAGCTTTAATAATAGCTGGCGTCTGTTTAGACTTAGTCAAGTCCTTGATTTTCAACTCTAAATCGGTCAGGCTCAAAGTTTTTCCATTTAAGATAATCTCACTTCCTAAAGTCATTTCGACAGTTATTTCTTGGGGAGCCTCGTTCACTTCAGAGGCTTTAGACGCTGGAAGAGCTATATCCATTCGGTGGGAAAAATCTACAAAAGCTGTTGAAACCATAAAGAAAATCAATAACAAAAAAACGACATCAATCATCGGCGTCAAATCAAAATTAAAGTTTTCTTCATCTTCTTTTCTAAATTTCATCTGCTATTCGTATTGGTAACAAAAGT
>CAWVUN010000063.1:0-7968 GCA_963932495.1 uncultured bacterium | reverse complement strand
CCAAATCAAAAAATCAAGAATTTGTTTTTGAACTCAAATCCAATTCGTTAAGCAAAACAACTGGAATTTATTTAACTGAAACATCTCATCCAAAAGTTTCCTCCGTTCAAGCTAACGACCAAATACTACCTGGAGTTTTTTCAGGGATTTTCTCATATTGCCAAACCCGCATTGACACTCAAGAAATTGTGCAAACAATTTCAGAAAAAATCAGCCAGCAAAAAGGCTTTTTTATTGTCTACTTCTTGGGAATCACTATTTTTCTAATCGTGATAAAAAAAGCATAAATTTAAGAGAGAAAAAATTTATTTTCTTGACTTGAATTAACCTTGGTGATTCTCTAAAAAGTAAATATCTTTATCCACGAGGAATAATGCAATGAAAAATCTAAGTCAAATAGAAGAATTGATCGACAATATCGACCTAGAACCCATTATATTCACCCTAGTATCTAGGGAAGAAGGGCCTGGTTGGAGCATTGTAAAAGCAAATCTTATTGAAACTTGGTACCGTAGGTTTCTGGCTTTAGTTAAAATGTGTCCAAATCAAACAATCGTTCCTACTAAAGATATAGATATGTTTTGGCACTTCCATATTTTGGATACTCGAAAATATATGGAAGATTGCGATATAGTTTTTGGCTCTTATTTTCACCATTTTCCCTACTTCGGAAGTCGAGGAAAAGAAGATAAAAATAACTTTGAAAAAACTTTTTTGATTGCACAAGAGTTATTCATAAAACATTTTGGGGAATCGCCCATTTCAGCAGGAATCGCCGACTGTGGAGGACTCTGCTCTGAAGGCGAGCCTACTCCATATTTAAATCAATCAGAATTGCGACCAAAATTGTCCACGGTTGGAGTTTGAATTAACTATAATTCCAGTGGATCGAGTTGCTCTAGCTGATTCCTAACTTCTTTTGGTAATAATATCTGAAAAAAACCGACTAGTTCAGATAAAAAATAATTGTCCGTGATGTATTTAAAAATAATTGGAGCATAATTTGCGAATCGGCGGTCCTCTCGACCGTCGATTGGTATATCAACATATAAGATGAGCTTAGGAGGATTTGCCTTAAGAGCTTCAACAGCTTCCAATTGCTTTTCTTTGTTCAACATTCCTGGAAGAATCCAGTCATAAAGTGTCGGGTTAATTCTGTCTGTTAGATAATAAAAAACCGGATTTAAGGGAATGGCAAAAATTGAATCCCCCGGTTGAGAATATTGTTTAATTCGCGAAACTGTTCCTTTTAACCAATTTGCTTCTGTTTGATTAGTATATACATCAATGCGTCGCATCTGTAAATGCACCTTCTCCTTATTCCTTGCGCCTATCGATCCAGCATAATAACCATGATGAGTATTCATCTCGTAATAAAATAGAAAAGGTAGAAATACAGCCAAAACATTAGCTATTATCCTAAAAAACCATCCTCCATCGTTATTTTGTACTAATTTTGAACTAGCGATTGATTTCCAGGCCAAGTAAGTCAAATAACAAAATAAAATATAAAATAAAGGTAAAGTGCGAAGTAAGTTGTCGAAACCAGCCCGCCAAATAACTAATCCAAAGGAACATATCCCAAAAGCTAATGTAGCTAAGACATAGAGACCATGATCGTCTAAGTGTCCCTTATCCTTAATAACTCTATAAACTAAAATCCCAAGGCTCAAAAAATACGCTAATATAGGCAAATAGAATAATAATCGCTCTACTATTTTATGTAGGCCAATTTCTTCATATACTTTTGAAATGGGAAAAAGATTTGGAAAGGCATTACCCCATACATCATGTGTAGCAAAAACAATATCTACTACTTTCCATACTAAATCGCGCTGTAACGCGTATACAACAAGACCTCCAAAAGCTAAGCCGACAGCACTTAAGATCCATATTTTTTTGGACTTTTGATCTTTTGAAAGTTTATCCTTTTCTACTTCATCCCTCCACTCCCCTTGCAAAAACATGATACATACCGTCATGCAAATGATTAAGGCTGAAAATAGCGCAACTTCAACCTTAAAAGAAACGGTGACAATACAAACAAATAGAGAGAGAAAAACTATCAACGCCCGTTTAGTTTCAATGATTTTTATTGTCAAATAAGCTAATAAAATACAGAAAAAGGGATAAAAACGATTGTAGTACATGGACGGAGCAGAGAGCGTTGCTAATGCGGCTAAAAGTGAAAAACCCACTGGCATGATTCTTCGAGAAATTGCATAGGTAAGAAAAACCATCAAAGGAGTGATAATAGCCACACCTAAACGTAAACTTTGAATACTAATTCCAAAAAGCTTAAAAAATAGAGCTCCATAAAGATAACGCCCAGGTAGATAACCATTGGGATTGAAATCTTTAAAAGCAGATTGTCCGTTTAAGGTACGTAAAGTCCCATAAGCGTAACCTCCTTCATCCCAAATATTGAATCCGTACTCGAGAAAAGAAACATAATAACCGACTAATAAGAAATATAAAACCGGTAGAAATAAAATACTGAATAACCGATAAACCCTCTTTAAAGTTTTCAGTAATTGGCGTTTCAATAATTTTTTTGGAAAAGCATACTTCTTCACGCTTTAATAAATTCTTTCATTTCTTGGATTAATTTATCATGAGGCCTAGACCAAAGATTAAAATCGGGGGGAGTTTGTGGAGTAAAATCCATCAAACCTATTTTTGCTTTAGCCGTTCTCTGTAAAGATTCTTCCAGTCGATTAGATGATATTTTACCTTTTTCAACATCATGAATCATCTGCTCTTGTAGGACGATAGATTTCTCTACATTATTACAAATCATAAATTGATCTAATCCAGCTTTGAAACCCAAAACAGGAATGTCTTTAAATTCAAATAAATTTTCCACAGCTTTCATTTCCAAGTCGTCAGACATTACTAACCCTTGAAAACCCAAACGTTTTCTAAGAATGTCTTGAATAATTATTTTTGAAAATGTTGCTGGGTAATTCTTGTCCCATGCTGGATATAAAACATGAGCTGTCATTAAGACCTGTAGACCTTTTCCAATATTATAAATAAAAGGCTTTAATTCGACTTCTTCAAGCTCTTCAACAGTTTTATTTACAGTAGGTAGCTCTAAATGGGAATCTTGATCTGTGTCACCGTGACCGGGGAAATGTTTTCCTACTGGAATGACTCCAGTTGGAGCAAACCCATTCATTATCGCGGAACCAAGATTGGAGACTAATTCGGGGTCATTGCTTAAAGCACGCTCTCCAATAATTGGATTTTTTGGATTGGAATTAACATCCAAAACTGGAGCGTAGTCCATGTTAATGCCAACAGATTTTAACTCTATAGCCAGTGCTTGGCCAAAGCGATAAGCTAAACTTTCTGACCTGGATACTCCCAAGCAATATTGAGAGGGAAAATTTGAAAATGGAGCTTTAAGTCTGGAAATGCGCCCTCCTTCTTGATCAACCGAGATAAATAATGGATTACCATTCTGTTGTGAAATAGACAGAGACTGCATCTCTTTTATTAATCGATGTAGTTGATATGGAGATTCAAAATTTCTTTCAAATAATATGAATCCTCCAAAACGCTGATTAACAATTAAATTTTTTAATTCCTGACTGATACATATTCCGTCAAAACCAGACATGATAAGCGCGCCCGTCTTTTCAACTATGGTTAGTGATGCGGCCAAAATACCTCCTATTAAATTTTATTAATAAAAATTAAACCAACTTTTCATATGTTAACCTTTTATTTTAGTTTTTTTTCTTTTTTCGCCAGTTTCATAAAATAATCTCTTTATCTCTCTTAATGTCTAAAATAAAATTATTTTTATATCATTGCATTTAGAGTAAGTATCTTAAAAATGTATCGAAGTCCGACTCACCGATATGATAAAATTCTATCTAATATATTTTCCATCAAAGAAAATAGGTATTTAATTTGCGTAGGGTAGTAATCACTGGATTAGGTGCATTGAGCCCTAACGGTAATGGTATTGAAAGTTTTTGGAACAATACTCGGAATGGAGTCAGCGGAATTGATAGGATAACAAGTTTCGACTCTTCCGGCTTATCGTGTCAAATTGCAGGGCAAGTTAAAGATTTTGATCCAAGTATTTACTACAACGCAAATGATTTAAAAAAACTCCCTAATGCCGTTCCTCTGGCAGTATGCGCTTCGATCGAAGCTTTATCAGACTCAGGCATTGACCCCAAACAATTCAGTGAATCAGAATCTGAAAGCTTAGGCGTTATTATTGGTAGTGGGGGAACTGGTTTTGATTATTCAGAAAAACAATTTGAACTATTCTTCTCGGATAAAAAGCGCCAAATAAGCCCTTATGCCATATCCAATTCCTTGGTAGGAATGTTATCTAGCGAATTATCCATGTACTTTGGACTAAAAGGTAGAAGCCACGTAATCGCTAATGGTTGTGCCAGTTCTACTGATGCTATCGGTTATGCATTTAACACAATTCGGTTTGGGCTAGAAGACTGGTTTTTGACAGGTGGTGTAGAGTCTTGTGTAACACCTGCTATGATGACAGGTTTTGAACGAATGAAAGCAAATCCAGTAAACTTCAATGAAGAACCCTACCGGGGCTCTCGACCCTTTGATCGTGACCGTGAAGGTTTTGTTCTAGCAGAAGGTAGCTGGATGTTAATTTTGGAGGAGCTTGAGCATGCCAAACGTAGAGGAGCTAATATTTATGCAGAAATAGCTGGCTACGGAACTACTTGCGATGCTTATCACAGAGTGGCACTTCAACCTGATGGGAAACAACCTTGTAGAGCATTATTACTCTCCCTTAAAGACGCTCGGATGTCTAAAGATGAAATTGGTTATATTAATTTACATGGCACCTCTACCCGGTTGAATGACAAGATTGAAACTCTTTCTGTAAAGCTCGCTTTTAAAAGTAGCGCGATGCGAATTCCAGCAAGTTCTACAAAGTCTATGGTTGGACATCCCCAGGGAGCATCAGGGGCTTTAGGGGTCACCGTATCAGCCTTATCTCTTAAAGATGATTTTTTAACGCCTACTATTAATTTGCAAAACCTTGATCCAGATTGTGATCTTGACTACGTTGCTAATAAAGGAAGAGAATGTTTTATTAAAGCTGCCATTAGCAATTGCATTTCTTTTGGTTCCAAAAACTCAGCTTTAGTTATCAAAAAATTTAATTAAACTCTTTTATCTTAAAGATTATACATTTTCAATATCTTCCAATAAAAGCCAAAAAAAATGCCCAATTAACGTTAAAAACGTTAATTGGGCATTAATATTTTTATCTACTATTTGTTTGTTGTTTTTTCTGTAATTTTTTCTTTGGTTTTTTCATTAGTTTTTTCTTTTTTTGTCTTTTCTTTCACTTCTTCTTCGCGATCAACTAATTCAATGATTGCCATTGGAGCATTATCTCCACGCCTAGGTCCAACTTTTATAATTCGTGTATAACCACCGTTTCTATCTGCGTAACGTTCTGCCAATGGTCCAAAAAGTTTTTTAAGGATTTCTTTTTCTGAAACAGAATTCAAAGCCCGTCTACGTGCGGACAAAGTTCCTTTTTTACCTAATGTGATAGTCTTTTCTGCCTTGCCTCGCAACTCTTTTGCTTTCGCTAAGGTAGTTTGAATTCTTTCCCTGTGAAGCAAAGCAGTAACCATATTGCGGAAAAGAGCTTTCCTATGAGCTGAATCGCGACCAAGTATTCTTCCAGTTTTTAAATGACGCATAATTTTTTACCGTTTCAAAAAATAATAAACTTATTGGGAAGCAAACTCTTCCTTCTCTATTTCACTATCAGCTTCTTTTTTCTTCTTAGCCATATTAAGCTGTTTAACATCTTCTTCATCCAACTTCATGCCCAAACCCAATCCCATACTTTCCAAAATCTCTTTTATTTCATTCAAAGATTTTCTACCAAAGTTTCTAGTTTTTAACATTTCAGAATCATTCTTCTGCACTAACTCAGAAATGGATTGAATATTTGCATTTTTCAAGCAGTTGTATGATCGAACTGAAAGTTCCAACTCCTCGACACTTTTTGATAAATAACTAAACATTTTTTGTTTCTTTTCATCCACTTGTGGCTGATGAACAGGTTCTGGTTCTTCATCAAAGTTGATGAAAAGCTGCATATGATCTTTACAAATCTTCGCTGCATGAGCTACTGCATCTTCAGGTGTGATACTACCATTAGTCCAAAGTTCCATTACTAGGCTATCATAATCTGAAGAATGTCCCACCCGTGTTTTTTCAACATGAAATGTAACCTTATCAACAGGAGAAAAAATAGAGTCAATAGGAATTAATTGAATAGATTCATCATGGAGTTCATGCTGCTCAGCAGGAACATAACCCCTACCTTTTGATACAATCATCTCCATATCCAAAGAACCATTTTCGTCTAACGTGGCAATTTGAAAATCAGTATTCAATAACTCTATATCAGGATCAGCCGTAATATCACCAACAGTAACAGGACCTGGTTTATTGGCCTTCAAAAACACCCTCTTGGTAGTAGCTTCGCCACTAATCTTTAACTTAACTTGCTTTAAATTGAGAATTATGTCAGTAACATCCTCTAAAACTCCAGGAATGGCGGAAAATTCGTGATAGACACCTTCCAACTTGACTCCAACTATCGATGAGCCAACAATCGAGGACAGCAACATCCTTCGTAGAGAATTTCCAACAGTAATAGCATAACCTCTTTCAAACGGTCCAGCTAAGAGCTTAGCATAGTTGTCCGTTCTAGTCTTTTTCTCAAACTCTAATCGTTTGGGTTTTACTAATTCATACCCCAGTAACATGAAGCCTCCAATGGCAATTCTTTACCAAAAATTCTTCGAAATAATATTTGGCCCTACTTAACAGGGGAAGATTAACGAGAATATAACTCGACAATTAATTGTTCTTCTATTGGGATAGTAATATCTTCGCGCATTGGCAAAGATTGAACCAATCCCTGATTTTTTTCTTGATCAAAAGCCAACCACTGAGGGGAGGAATGATTTCTTAAATTTTCCAACCCAGTTTTAATAGGAAACTTGCTAAGTTTTTTCTCAGCAGGTTCGAAAACATCCCCTTTTTTTAATATATAGGAAGGGATGTTAACTCTTTTGCCATTAATTAAGAAAAAGTTATGACGAATCAATTGACGAGCAAGATTCCTAGACCCAGCTAAACCCATACGGTAAACTACATTATCAAAACGTAATTCAAGGTTTTGTAATAAGTTCTCTCCTGTAGGGCCTTTTTTGCGATTAGCAGCAGCAAAGTATTTTCTGAATTGTTTCTCTAAGACACCATAAATACGACGTACCTTCTGTTTCTCTCGCAATTGGATACCATATTCAGTTACTTTTTTCCTTCTTTGGCCGTGTTGCCCTGGAGCATAAGCCCGCTTTTCTATGGCGCATTTCGCAGTTTCACAACGAGTAGCTTTCAAAAAAAGTTTTATTCCCTCGCGTCTACACAAGCGGCATACCGAGTCCGTATATCTTGCCAAATCAATTTCTCCTTTCAGGATAAGTTACATGTCGAACTTTGTTATACTCGTCGGCGTTTTCTTGGCCTACAACCATTATGAGGAATAGGAGTTTTGTCACGAATCAACGTTATTTCCATTCCTATTGCTTGTAAAGCGCGGATAGCTGATTCCCTACCAGAACCGGGTCCCTTGACGTGTACTTCAAGTTTCTTCATACCCATATCCATCGCTTTTTTCCCGGCTTTTTCCGCAGCCACTTGTGCGGCAAAAGGAGTACTTTTCCTTGACCCCTTAAACCCTTGAGCACCTGCGCTAGACCAGGAAATAGCATTTCCAGAAGTATCTGAAATAGTAATAATAGTATTATTAAATGTAGCTTGAACGTGCGCTACTCCTAGTTCAGGAGCAACTTTAGTTTTCTTTTTTCCGGACTTTCCCTTGTCTACCATCATAAACCTATTAAATTATTTTTTCTTAGATTTAGCCCCTAC
>CAWVUN010000062.1:0-8030 GCA_963932495.1 uncultured bacterium | reverse complement strand
ATTAAATAAAATCAAAAATACAGCAGTCAATACGTAAAAAATAGGTGATTTGAAAAAAGATTTTAAATCCCGAAAAGCTATTATAAAAGTGGATCTCATGATTAAACGTGGGTTTCTTCGGTGGTTAATTTAAGGAATACGTCTTCAAGCGAAATGGTGTTTTGCTTTAATTCTACAAGGCCCCATTTATTATTGAGCGTTGTTTGTGCAATCTCGTCTTGTAAGTCTGAACTTAATTCGCATTCGATTTGAAACTCTCTGTCTTCGTTTTGATTTGCGGAAATTACGCCTTTTATTTTTTCGAGAGCTTCTTTTGCTTGGTTATGACCCTCACGAATAGCTAATTGGATTCTTTGGGTTTTGCGCAAGGAAGCGGTAATTCCTTCAAGAGAATCAACTGCCGCAATTTCTCCTTCATTGATAATGATGACTCTTTGGCATATTTGCGTGATTTCGGGAAGGATATGAGAGCTTAGAATAATGGTCCGATCTTTAGCGAGCTCTTTAATTAGCTTACGAATTTCAATAATCTGGAGAGGATCAAGGCCTATGGTTGGCTCGTCCAGAATTAGAACTGAGGGTTCGTGGATTAGTGCTTGCGCTATGCCAACCCGTTGCTGGAAACCTTTTGATAACCTACCCGCGATTCTGTGTTTAACGTCTTGAAGCCAGCATTTATCTAAGACGGCTTCAACGGCATCGTCGATTTTATTTTTGGGTACGGATCTAATCCCCGCAGCAAATCGTAAGTAATCGAATACGATCATATCGGGGTAAAGTGGAGGAATTTCTGGCAAATATCCTATAATCTTTTTTATTTCGAGAGATTCTTCAAAAATATCGAATCCACCAATTTTTGCTGTACCGCCGGAAGCAGGAATGATGCAGGATAAGATATTCATCGTAGTAGATTTTCCTGCGCCGTTAGGCCCAAGGAAACCTACCACTTCCCCTTTTTCTATATTAAATGTCAGTTGTTTTATAGCTTGGCGGGGGCCGTAAAACTTGGTCAAACGATCGACCGCAATCATTTTTTCTCCTACAAAGAATAGCTAATTTGGAAGTATAACAGGTCCAAACTTATTTATATTTTTTAAAAAAATATCACATCCTAAAATCTTTTTTCAATTAAAATTTTTTAATGATTTTTTGAAGTCATTGTATTCTACTCGGAAAAGATGGGATTAAGAAGAATAATGTTTTGAAATTTTTTTGCGAGAGGGATGTATTCTAGAAAATTTTTTGGTTAACGAATTTTGATTCGTTTGCCTTCATCTTGTGCAGAACGGTAAATGGACGTGATAATTTGGAGAGCTCTGAGTCCGTCTAAACCGGAAGATGCGCTAGGAGTTTGTTTCTTCATACGTCGGACTAAATCGCGGGCTCCTCCGGTAAAAGGGCTTTCGTGATTTTTTATTTCGGGGAAAGGAACTTTTTCAAGCTCTTGGAACCCTGTAAACCGGCCACTTTTTTTTGTGATATATAGTTCCCGACTTGAGTTTCCAATTAGGATTCTCCCTTCAGATCCTTGAATGTCTAATTCAAAATTGAAGTATTTTCTGGCTCCACCGCCTTCGATAAAACCAATGGCTCCATTTTTAAAACGGATCGTTGCCGCCGCTGTTTCTTCGATATATTTTTTGCCATGAGGTCTTATTTCAAAACCGGAAACCCAATCGGGCGGACCGGCAAAAAAAAGCATTAAATCTGTTAAATGTGTGCCATCGTGGAATAAAGCACCGCCTCCGTGCTCCGAAGCCAATAGCTTGGGAGGTGACCAGGATAATGCGTTTCCGACAATAGTACGAATTTCTCCGATTTTTCCGACCTCTATTAATTTTTTAGCTTTCCGATAATATGGATCCCATCTCCGTTCGTGATTGATAACAAGAGGTACATTTTTATTTTCACATGTGCGAACCATTGCTTTTCCCTGAAGTGTACTAATAGCAATAGGTTTTTCGCAAAAAATTCCTTTTACTCCTAAGCCTGCTGATACTTTTACCATTTCTGAGTGCAAATGTGTCCACGTGGCAATAGAAACAATATCAGGTTTTATTTTGCGGATCATTTCTTTATAGTCAGAAAACAGATTTTCAACTTGCCAGTGTTTTCCAAAACGCTTGAGGCGATCAGGTTTGATATCGCAACCCGCTACAATCTTAGTTTGTGAAAGCGCGTCAAAAGCTCCGGCATGCGTACAAGGTTTTCCTCGCAAGGGATCTTCTTCTAAAAGACTCCCTATTCTTCCACATCCAATGATAGCGACAGTTAATGGTTTCATTCAATTAATCAAATACTCTAGTCGATTTTTATTGTTCGTTATTATTTTCAGAAAACTTGTCAGCCCCCCCCAGGTTGGGGGGCCGCCAAATCAAGATTCGGACAGACTACGCCCCGCTTACCCCGGACAAGGGTGATAACGGAGTTTTTGCGTTTTTAAAAAAACTTCCGGACGGGGGCTTTTGAGGCGTTCCCGCAAACGCTCCGGAATTAACATTCTCGTGCTTTATATGAAACATAAATGACCTCGGATTTTAAGAAGTTCAAAATTAATTAGATGATTGTACTTACAAGAGCTTCAAATACGCTTTGGGGATTCAAATTGGCTTGTCCTACCATAGCGGTAGAAGCCTGTACTAGGATTTGATTCCTAGTCAAATCTGCAAAACCTTCTCCAAGGTCAGCGTCGGTCAAGATAGAGTCAGCTCTGGTGTTTTCTTCAACAGAACGATCTAAGTAAGATACTGTGCTCGCTAATCTTTCGGAGGCTACAGCGACTCGACTTCTAGATTCAATAATATCATCTATCAAAGCTTCAATTGCTCCACTAGCGGCAAGGGCTCCTTCTTGAGTATTGACGGCGAGCTGATCAAGACCTGTAGTGGCTGACCTTAAATCGCTAACATCTAAAATCTCGTTGAGGTTGAATCTGTTAGCGGTGCTTCCATCCAATCCAGTTTGAATAATAGAAGGATTACTCGCTCCGTTTGATAAGGAGCCTTCTAACAATTTCTGACCGTTAAATTCAGTTGTGTTTGCTATTCGATCCAATTCTTCTCTGAGTTGACTGAATTCCAATTGAACACTTTCACGATCTGTGTCACTGATAGTTCCCGATGCCGATTGTTGGGATAGTTCTCGCAGTCTAATTAAAATTGAAGAAACTTCACCTATTGATCCTTCTACAGTATTTACAAGAGAAATTGCATCATTAGCGTTTCTTGATGCTTGGCGTAAAACAAGATTATCGGATCGTATAGATTGAGAGATAGAAAATGACGCGGAATCATCGCCTGCTTTTTGGAGACGTTGACCCGAAGCTACTTGCCTAATAGAGCTTTCTAGCCTGCTGTTATTTACAGTTAAATTTCTTTGCGCGTTTTGAGTAACTATATTTGTAAATATTTGTAATGCCATTTCAGTTTTCCTCCGTGAAAAGTGATTTTTATTACTGTTTTTAGCTTCCTTGCTAAAACAATGGCAATTCTAAAAAATAATTTTTTTAAATTGATCTGAATTTTATTGTAATAACTGCAATACGGACTGCGGAATCAAGTTGGCCTGTCCTACCATAGCGGTAGAAGCCTGAACCAAAATTTGGTTTCGAGTTAGCAAAGCCACTTCTTCTGCAATATCGGTATCTCGAATTGCTGATTCTGCAGAAGTTAGGTTCTCAATAGAAATTGATATGTTTGATATTGCTCTTACTAATCGATTTTGAACCGCACCCACTTTACCTCGGCCCTGGGTAACTGATGTGATTGCGGTATCCATGACATCCAAAGCGCTCAATGCGGCGTCTGAGGCGGTAACGCTCAAGTTACTTATCCCCAAACCGGAAGACGTAATTGTACCTAGATCGATTTGTGTGTTGAGATTAATTCGACTATCGGCAGAGGAATCAATTCCAATTTGAACCATGATATGTTGATCTGATGAAAGTGAAGACGAAAGAGATCCATCGACTAAGAGTTGGCCGTTGAATGAAGTTGTGGCCGCGATGCGGTCAATTTCGTTTCTCAGTGCTGTGAATTCTAATTGGATAGTTTGCCGCTCGGTGGAACCAACAGTTCCAGTAGACGCTTGGGATGCGAGCTCTCTCAACCGGATAAGAATTCCGGCTTGTTCGTTGAGCGCTCCCTCAGTTACGTTAATGAGAGCGATTCCGTCGTTTCCATTTCGGACAGCTTGCCTTAAAGCCTTGATATCAGATCGTAAAGACTCTGAAATTGCTAATCCAGCTGCATCGTCCGCTCCCCGGTTGACCCGGATTCCAGAAGCGATTCTTTCTACTGAAGTCGCTAACCGGTCGTTGTTGATCCCCAAAATACGCTGCGCATTGAGCGAGGGGATATTGTTAAAAATTCTTATTGCCATTTTAAAAATCCTCCGTGATTTTTAATTGTTTTAATTTCGGCATCCTTGCCAAAACAGTGATAAATAAAAAGCTAATTAAGTGTTATGTTTTTGTCATTCTACTTTCCTCTATATATAAGTGAAATTGATTTAATTTTAAATGGGATGTTACTCAACCCCGTTATGAACTTCCTAACGGACTTTGGATAAAATTACTTTATAGTTTTTTTTGCAGGGGCAATCGACCTCTCTTGGATAGGGGAGAGGAGAGCTTTTGAAGCAAACCGGATTTTAATTTGGGAGAGGGTAGTCGCGAAACCTACCGGTGGGTTTAGCTTGATTTATAGGGCTTAAACATGGCGGCTTATTAGGAATCGACCAATACCAATTTTTTCCCTTGATATGGGAAACTCATGTGTTCGAAAATAATTTCAAGTTTGAGGAAGAATAATAAGAATTTTATTATTCTTCCCAAACTTATTTTTGAAATTATCCTAAGAGCTGTAACACGGACTGCGGGATTAAGTTTGCTTGACCAACCATTGATGTAGAAGCCTGTACTAGAATCTGATTTCTAGTAAGTAGAGCAACTTCTTCGGCGATGTCGGCGTCTCGAATTGAAGACTCCGCAGCTTGTAAGTTCTCAGTACTAACCGATATGTTCGCGATTGCTCTTACGAGCCGGTTTTGTACCGCACCCACCTTACCACGGCTCTGGGTAACAACAGTTAAAGCGGATTTGATCGAGTCGAGAGCGGTTAATGCTCCAGCAGCCGAAGTAACGCTTAATGTGTCGATACCGAGTGAAGATATCGTTATGGCAGTCAAATCTATTTGTGAGTTGAGATTAATTTGACTGTTTGCGTTTGAATCTAATCCAATTTGAATCAATATTTGATTTGAGGACGTAACGGTAGAGGCTAGAGACCCATCTATCAATCGTTGTCCATTAAACTCAGTAGTGTTTGCAATACGGTCAATTTCGTTTGAAAGTGCCGTGAATTCAATTTGAATCGTTTGGCGTTCTGTGGAACCAACTGTACCGGTAGATGCTTGAGATGAAAGTTCTCTTAGCCGAATTAGAATACCGGCTTGCTCATTCAAGGCTCCCTCTGTAACGTTGATCAGTGCGATTCCGTCGTTTCCGTTTCTTACGGCTTGTCTTAAAGCTCGAATATCAGAACGTAACGACTCTGAAATTGCTAGACCTGCTGCGTCGTCGGCTCCTCTGTTAATACGGATACCGGATGCAATTTTTTCTACTGATTGGGCGAGTCTGTCGTTGTTGTTGCCCAAGATTCTCTGGGCATTAAGTGAGGGAATATTATTAAAGATTCGAACTGGCATGGTGATTCCTCCTTGATTCGTAAATAACAAATGCTTGTTTTAACCTCCTTGCTAAAACAAGTAACCAGGGTAATTCAATTGTAAAACTACAAAATGCTCTTCATATATTTCTCCAAGAAATTTCGCGCTAACCAGGAACAGCGCAAAATAATTGCCTCTTATTTAAAATCTCTAATTTTTTAGGAAGTTTCGCATCAACCAGGAATGAGCGAAATAATTGCCTTTTAAACTAAAGACCCTTTAATGTCTTGGAAACTGTATCGGACTTTGGAAAATTTACTTTAGCCAGTAAAAGCTCAGGAGGGAGTTCTTCCCATAATTTGGAGGAATTAAAAATGGGGAAACCTTTAAAAATAAAGAATTATTATCTATTTAGGTCGTAATGAAAAAAATTATGAAATTTGGGGATCAGAGCCCAATTGGAATACTTGCGCTATCTCTTTTCTTGCTTTTAAGCTTATATTAATCGCAGAATCATCCCAGTTTTGTATCAAAGTTTGCCAATAGAGTCTCACCCATAAGAGTTTCGTATTAATTGGTGCAAGATTTTCCCGGAATTTTCTAAGGGTATGGGCCTCTACGGATATTTCTTCAATTATTTTAGAAGCATGATTGAAACTGTTAAAGATATAGCTAGAAAAACTTCTATGGCTATTATTTTCAAACAATAGAAGCTTTGATGAAAGCTCCGCCTCCAAGTATTAGATTTGTAAATCAACATACATACTTGAAGGCAAGATTATTTTTAGCGTTGATTTATCAACCATAAATTTTTCTTTTTCTGCCAATAGACTTGAGTTGATATCTGTTCGTCGTAATAATCTTTGAATTGCATTTTTCTGATGGGATCGGTCTAATTGCACTATCTGCGATCTTTTTTTGTGATATTTTACCCATGGCTCGACTTTTTATTAAAACTATTCTTAATAAGCAAAAGAAATTGAGTTTCCCTAAGAACAAAAAATATTAAGAGATAACCAGTTTTATTAGCCCATTAATTGCAAAACAGATTGTGGTACTAAGTTTGCTTGACCAACCATTGATGTAGAAGCCTGTACTAGAATCTGATTTCTAGTAAGTAGAGCAACTTCTTCGGCGATGTCGGCGTCTCGAATTGAAGACTCCGCAGCTTGTAAGTTCTCAGTACTAACCGATATGTTCGCGATTGCTCTTACGAGCCGGTTTTGTACCGCACCCACCTTACCACGGCTCTGGGTAACAACAGTTAAAGCGGATTTGATCGAGTCGAGAGCGGTTAATGCTCCAGCAGCCGAAGTAACGCTTAATGTGTCGATACCGAGTGAAGATATCGTTATGGCAGTCAAATCTATTTGTGAGTTGAGATTAATTTGACTGTTTGCGTTTGAATCTAATCCAATTTGAATCAATATTTGATTTGAGGACGTAACGGTAGAGGCTAGAGACCCATCTATCAATCGTTGTCCATTAAACTCAGTAGTGTTTGCAATGCGATCAATTTCGTTTGCAAGTGCCGTGAATTCAATTTGAATCGTTTGGCGTTCTGTGGAACCAACTGTGCCGGTGGAAGCTTGAGATGAAAGCTCTCTTAACCTAATTAGGATACCGGATTGCTCATTCAAAGCACCCTCTGTAACATTGATCAAAGCGATCCCGTCGTTTCCGTTTCTTACGGCTTGTCTTAACGCTCGAATATCAGAACGTAACGATTCTGAAATTGCTAGGCCTGCTGCGTCATCGGCTCCCCGATTAATACGAATACCGGAAGCAATTCTTTCTACTGATTGGGCGAGTCTGTCGTTGTTGTTGCCTAAGATTCTTTGAGCGTTCATTGATGCGATGTTGTTATAAATTCGTCCTGGCATGATTCCTCCTCCTAAGAAACGTTTTTGTTAGCGATGATTGTCCTTAACAGCGAATATTTTACGCGTTTCAAAAAAAAACTAATGGGACTTGATTTAAATCCCGAAAAGCTTGATAAGCATTAAGTGTGACCATCTCCTTACTTTGGCTGTTGTTGACCTCAGCAAGGTTATCGGATGAAACATTGATAACTTTAGTTTGTAAATTTTTTTGAAGAAGAGGAAGTGACAGAATAATCTATTTAGAATTTAATTCGCAAACTTTGGGGTGGGTTGGATAATCTCTTTTAACGCCTTATTATAAAAGGAATTCAGGCTCTTCCCAAAAACTCAACGGGAGAAATTTTTTAGGCTGAAAATAAATATAAAAAACTTTAAATTTTATCCGGAGCAGGTTTAAACCCGTTCCGGATAAAATTTGAATTAAGCTAAAAGTTGCAATACGGACTGCGGAATCAAGTTGGCTTGTCCTACCATAGCAGT
>CAWVUN010000061.1:0-8045 GCA_963932495.1 uncultured bacterium | reverse complement strand
TGTTTCATAAATAACTTTCATAAATTTTTTTAGGTAATTCCGTTTATTGATGTGGAGGGGACAGTTCCCCTCCTCATCAATAAAACATTTGAATTAATTAGTTTTCTTTTGGATCATCTCCTTCACTTCCAAATACTCAGCGTTAGTTCCATCTTGTTTCAGAGCTTTTTCAATAGCGTTCATAGCTGGTTGATACTTTTCAGCTCCCATATTGATTAGAGCGTCCATATAAAAAGTTCGAGCTTGGAGAGCCGTATCTCCTTCTACAGAACGCGCACAACGAAATCCCAAACCAACACCATAGCTATTGTTCATTGGATCGTTCCAAAACCTATGCGTGTTAGTGACGCTTGACGCTGGGGCATACCAAGAACCGCCACGTATCACGCGTTTCTTGCCAACAGCAATTCTATCAACATATGTGCCAGTTCCGCTCAACCACGCTCCATCTCTTGGTCCTATTGGATTTATATTTTCTTGAGTGTTTTTGTAGTAATTAGGATCGTACCAGTCGGCTACCCATTCAAAAACGTTACCGGCCATATTGTAAGCTCCGTAAGGGCTTTTACCTTCTGGATACGCGTTCACATTGGAGGTGTACTCTTGTTTACGAGCAAAGTTACCTTTTGTTGGATCAAGGTCGTTACCCCATGGGTATTTTAAATTTTCAGGCCCTCGTGCTGTTTTTTCCCATTCGGCTTCGGTAGGTAGTCTTTTATTTGCCCAATGACAATAGGCATTAGCGTCGTTCCAGTTAACCCCACTAACAGGTTGTTCCATTTTATTACGACGACGATCGTCCCAATAGGCTGGAGCTGGATGACCCGTTGCCTTAATGAATGCACGGTACTTTTTGTTAGACACTTCAAATTTATCTAAGTGAAACGCGTTTAATGTAACTGTGCGGGCAGGTCCTTCATCATTAAACGCTTCTCGGGAAACCGCATACTTTAGTTGTTTAATTTTGGACATATTTTTCACGTTGGGATTCACTGCCTTGTCCACTCCCATTACAAACGGGCCTCCAGGAACGAAAACCATTTCATCTGGTGCTTCGCTAGAGCCGGCAATCGAAATGCCAAGAATTGCGGTCATCGTGAATACTCCAATAACTGTTTTAAAAAATTGATTCTTTTTCATAATTTTAGCTCTCCAAACAATAAAAATTCTAATGTTTTATTAATGTTATGTACGAAGAATATCTAATATGAATAATGTTTGTCAAATGTTTTTTATAAAAAGTTTTGACAAACATTATAAATTCTTATACTGTTTGTAGTTATGGATACTTACAAAATTGATTATGTGGCGAAATTAACTGGGTTGACCAAGCATGTCATCCGATCTTGGGAAAGAAGATTTGATCTTTTGAAGCCGGATAGAGGCAACAATCATTACCGGATGTATTTGCAGGAAGACGTTGATTTACTCATATACTTAAAGGATCAACTTCAGGGGGGGGATGCCATTGGCGAACTCGCAAGTTTAGGTCGGGAAAAATTGATTAACCAGATGCAAAGCAAGAAAGATCGTACCTACGCATCCGACTCCCTTCCACTGGAACGTATTCACAACCTTCTTGTGTCCAGTATAATACCTTTTGACAGAGTCAAATTCATCCGCGCTTTGAACGAGAGTGCTTCCTTACTCGCCTTCGACAAATTTTTTTATAAAATATTGATACCCTTGCAACGTAAGGTCGGAGATCTATGGCACCAAGGTAAAATCGGAGTTGGGGAGGAACATTTTGTTACTAACCAAATTCGCCAAAAGTTTCTTTCAATATTAAATCAAGTCCCAGTTGCGGAAGAAGGTCCCAAAGTCGTTATAGCCTGCTTGCCTAACGATTACCATGAAGTGAGTTCTTGGATGGCGGCCTATCAATGTTCCATGAATGGATGCCAAGTATTTTATTTAGGAGCGAATATGCCGGTGAAAGAATTGGGAACGTTTTGCACTTTAACTCGTCCTAATTTGGTTCTCTTATCGGGCACTGGCGATTTGTCCGAAAAGGAAGCTCAGTCGCTTGCGGAAGATTATGCTAAACTCGTATTGCCATCTTGTCCTGTATGGGCGGGAGGCCCCGCAATGGTTTCTATGGGGAGCTATTGTTTAGAAAATGGGATTGATGTTTTAGAATCAGTACATATTCTAGAAGATCGTTTGAAACACCTTTCACATTTTTTAAATCAAACCCCATAAAACCATTAACCTGAGTTCTACCAACTATGAATCAAAAAATATGGATAATAAAATCAAAATTGGGGTGAGCAGTTGTCTCATCGGCGAAAAGGTTCGTTGGAATGGCGATCATAAGCAAAATAGATATGTTAAAGATATCTTGTGTAAGTATTTTGAGTACGTTTCAGTTTGTCCAGAAGTTGAGGTAGGGATGGGGATTCCTAGAGAAACCGTCGCTTTATACGGAAACCCGGAAAAACCTCAAATGATAAGCAAAAAAACTCAAACTGATTGGACTAGCAAAATGAATCGATATACCAAAGACCGCGTTAAGAATTTATCAAACGACGATCTTTGCGGTTATATTTTTAAAAGTAAATCGCCTTCTTGCGGTTTAGCTAGAATTCCAGTTCATGATAAAGACGACAGAAGCAAAGCAAGGCATCGATCTGGCATTTTTGCCGATGCTTTTACTAAGGCAAACCCATTGGTCCCAACGGAAGATGAAGGAAGATTAAACGATCCTAGACTTCGCGAAAACTTTATTGTCAGGGTGTTTAGTTTTTCCCACTTGAAAATCAAATTACTAAATAAAAAAGCAAGGGCCGGAACCCTGGTTAAGTTTCACACGGAACATAAATTCCTCCTTCTTGCCCATAGCAGTAAGCATTATCAAGCACTTGGAAAGATAGTCGCAGAAGTAAAAGAAATTCCATGGGACAGGGTACTGTCCTCCTATATATCCACTTTTATGGAGGGTTTGACATTAAAATCCACTGCCAAAAAAAATACAGATGTACTGCTTCACATGATGGGATTTCTCAAGAAGATTCTGACTAAAAGCGAAAAAGAAGATATTTTGTCGGCAATTGAAGATTATCGGAACGAATTAATCCCGCTGATAGTTCCAGTGACTTTGGTACGTCACCAAGTAAAAAAACACAACATTGAATACTTGTTGAACCAAGTCTACTTAAACCCACACCCCAAAGAATTGATGCTTCGGAATCACGTTTAAAATTTGTAATACTATTAAAGCGTTTACTATTAATACGAAGTCTTTTTATGAAAATTTTGATAACCGGGGCTACGGGGTATATTGGAAACCAACTTATTCAACGGTTGAGACTGATTCCTTTTCAAATACTATGTCTTGGGAGAAACCCAGATCTTATAAGAGAAATTAAAAACACTTCAATAGAAGTTCGGCGAGGGAATTTGATTTCAAAAAATAGCTGTCGAGAAATCATGAAAGGAATTGATGTCGCTTTTTATTTGCTTCATAGCATGGATTCAAAAATGATTTTGAAACTTTGGAGGTTGATGCGGCAAAAAATTTTATTAAAGCCGCTACAGAAAATAAAATCAAAAGAATAATTTATTTAGGTGCGCTGGGATCGAAAGAAGAAGACGACCTGTCAACTCATCTTCAGAGAAGAAAACAAGTTGGAAACATATTAAGAGACTCTGGAATCCAAGTTGTTGAGTTCCAAGCCTCCATCATTTTAGGAGCTGGAAGCTTGTCTTACGAAATGATTAAAGTGCTTTGTGAAAAATTGCCGGTAATGATATGCCCAACTGGGTTTCGGTTAAGACGCAGCCAATAGCCATCAAGGATGTATTAGATCATTTAACTCAAGCAATAGATTTAAAAGTCGAAGGAAATGAAATATACGAAATTGGCGATCCAAATAAGGTTTCATACAAGGAACTCATTCAAGAATATTCGCTACAACGTGGATTGAAAAGATTATTAATCCAAGTCCCAGTTTTAAATCGATGGTTATCAAGCTTGTGGCTGGCTCTGGTAACACCCGTTTACGTAAGAGTAGTGGAAAAGTAATTCTCAGCATCAAAAATCCAACCCTGGTAAAAGATAATAGGGCTCGTAAGATTTTTCCTGACGTTAATTCAATGAAAGTTTCCGAAGCAATTTCCCTTGCATTGAGCTATAAACAATTAAGTCCTTCATAACAAGAAAATAAATTTTTTTAAACTTTAAAGAAAGAACACACTGCATTCTCGCTTAGGCGAATTTTGATAGGGAAGCTTATTTAGAATGTTATTATTGACCGCTAGATTATTTTAAATAGATAAAGGAGCTCACATTGTTCGCAGAGAGAAATAATCAATATTCAGTGATATGCCATGCCCGAGCGGCTGAAGACTGTACTGAAAACGGAGGATGGTGCGACAGTGAAGAAGAAGCGCAGGAATGGGTAGAGCAAGAATGTTGGATATTTTCGGGAGAAGGATGGTTCTGCCTTAAATGTAACACCCACTTTATGCAAAACCTTGCCAAAACCCGACGAGACAAAGGCATGAATTCAATGTTACCAGATGGATGGGACGACGATTTGGCGGTAGGTATTGGCACTGTAAGATAAACACCTCTCCAACATCCAATTCCAGCTATAAATCAATTTTGACCGCTGGAATTGGTAATCAGCAAACCTAAAAAGAATAAATTTTCTGTATCTCCTCTCGCAGTTCTTTTTGAACTTTAGCCTGCTCCAACATTGAATGCCAATACGTCCCCAAAGCCTTGACTACTGCATCGGACTTTTGATCTATCTTCTCACCCCAAGCTTTCTTAATTCTTTCCTTCAAACTTTCCACCTGAACTTGATGCATCTCCTCAAAAAAAGCTTTGTTTCCCATCTTCGCAGAAGTTTCCACTGGGCAGCGTTCTTCAGCTGTATCGCATTGGCTTTGAGATGAACTAGCTTCACAACTGAACATAATTAAATTTTCCTAAAAAGGCTTTGTTGAGGATCTTGCTATTTACCCCACCATGGAACTAACAAGATAATCCCGATTAAAAACGAGATCCCTAGGCAAGCTCCGGATGCCGAGTGGTTGGACCTTGTAATTAAAGTTTTCAATATCAATTTACACTCAAGACAAAGACTCCTGAAAAAAAGGAATTACCCGTGACAACAAATCACAACTAGTTGGGATTTATTATTTTAATTTTTTTTTGCTATCTTCCAAACAACATTTTTACGTATTCTTTATATTGCGTAACTGAACGTTGAACCACCTTATTGTCTTTCTTTGCTCTCATCAAAATCAACGAACCTTGAATAGTTGCTAGAAAATACTCAGCAAGTTCTTCCGGTTTAAAAGAAGCTTTTGGCGCATATTTTTCTTTCGCCAGAGAAAAGTCTTTTTTTAATTCCTCTATAAAACTATTAAAAATTTTTTCACAAACTTTCCGAATATTTGGATGGGTTTCCGAGAGCTCTTGAGAAAAAATTCCGATCAAACAACCTTTATTCCGAGGATCATTAGAAGACTCATAAACTAAACCCAAAAGATTGTAAATGCGCTTTAATGGATCCGATTCGTCTTTTAGACAACAGTTTTCTTGAATCATTTCTTGCTGACAACAAGCGAAATGGAGAGCGACATTTTTTCCAAGTTCCTCCTTATCCTTGAAATAATAGAAGAAACTGCCCTTCGTTACTCCAGCTTTTTCACAGATATCGTCAACTGTTGAAGCAATAAACCCCTTATCGAGCATCAAAGATTGAGCCGACTCCAATATTTTTGTTTTTTTATCCATAGCCTCAAATTAAAAACCAACTGGTTGGTATGTTAATATCATTTCATTTTCACTTCAATAAAAATAATCTTCTCTTTTATTTCTAGGATAAAATCAATACCATAAGAAATGAATAACATCTCCACTAGCTGACAAACAACGTTTGGGTTGCTTCAAATATAACGATATTTTAAATTACGTGGCAAGCCGCAAGAAATAAACCCCCTTTGTGGGATTAAAGTTGGATTCACACATCAATTCTTGAGATAATCCTCCCTCATTATTTTTTCCAGGTTTACTTTAAAATAAATGGATATTTCCACTTTGTTAAATAAAATTATAACTGTTGCCGACAACAGAACCATTTATGTCGTCGGAGGGACCATTCGCGATAAATTGTTAAAACGAACTCTTGCCGATTACGACTTTGCATGTATCGGTGCTCCAGAAATTGCGACTCAACTCTCTAAGGAAAACAATTTTCCCCTCGTCAAACTCGATGATACCCCCAAACGGGAAACTTATAGAGTCATTGCTACCGATCAAACCACTTTCGACTTTACCGCCCTTCAAGGCGAGACAATAGAAGCAGACCTGGCGCGCAGAGATTTGACCATTAACGCTATGGCTATCTCTTTAGAAGATTTTATAAAAGGAAACTTTTCACCTATCGATCCTTTTGATGGTCAAGAAGATCTAAAAAGCAAAACCATACGTGTTTTACCGGGAGATGTATTAAAGGAAGATCCCTTGCGAGTTTTACGAGCTTTTAGGTTTGCGTCACAATTAGACTTTGAAATTGAGCCTAACACTCTCGATCGCTTAATGAGTGATAAGGAAGGTTTGAGTCAAATTCCGGGAGAAAGAATCGCTCCTGAGCTATTCACAACTCTTACTTCAAATAACTCAAGTAAAACCGTCGCTCTTATGCTGGAAGCAAATGTATTAAAATTGCTTATCCCCTCTTCCAAAACTAAAACCGACCAAAAGTTTATTCTAAATATTTATAATGAAACTGAGCTTTTTTTGAATTGCCCAGAAAATTTATATCCAGAAAGATTCAATGACGATGGCATTCTTTTGGATACGACTGACAAAGCTCTCGTTAAACTTTCGTGTTTAATCTGGCATTTAATAAAAGATGACTTTGCCGATACGAAAAAGATAGAAAAAATATTAAAAGAACTGAGATTGAGCAACGCTGATACACGTTTCATTTTAAAAATAATTCAAACCGCCGACGAAGCTCTAATTACTAATTTGGACTTTGCAGGTTGGTCAACAGATTTTTCTCAAATTTATGTTTTTGTCAAACAAGCAGAAGCTGAATTGGTTCCAGGGTTATATTTAGCAGCTGGGGCCTTTAAATCTCATTTAAACCTTGACGACATCGAAGGGGAAGGCTTTGTTAGGGCAACGCATAATTTACTCGATTTTTATCGGCGCCGATATCTTCCAGCTCAAACACAACCTCCTTTATTAACTGGAGACGATCTTCAAGAAGAGTTCAACCTTTCACCGTCCCCTATCTTCAAATCAATTTTAGATTATATTGAAGAAGGCAGGGTATTAGGGACCATTAAAACAAAGGACGAAGCAAAAAACATGGTCAAAAGTATGGTTGAAAGTTTTTGAGAAAAACGATTCTTCGAACAAATAAAAAGCCTTAATCGAACATAATAATATTTCAAAAAACAGGTACGCTCAATGTCTTTAAATTTTTCGAATAAAGTTTGGAACGATAAGAAAATTTTGATTGGAGAACAAGATCTCGATCCCGCAGCACCTATCCGAATCGTTATTGGTTTTCATGGGGCTGATTCGACTCCTGAAAATATGTTAATACATGGCAGTCGGTTTGAAATCTCAAATTCAATATTTATTTTTCCTGAAGGACCTATAGACGCAGACAACGGTCTTAGGAGTTGGTGGAAAGATGGTCCAAAACAAAAAGAAACCGTCGAGTCCTTTGTTTCATTTACTAATTCGATTTTCAATCAAGCTGAAAAATATGTAAAAGAAAAATACAGCGACGCTACGGTTGGTTTTTATCCTTGGGGATTTTCGCAAGGAGCGGCTGCTGTTCTTGTAGCAGTCTTATTCGGCTCCCATCCCATCCAAAAAGCGGCATCCGTATGCGGCTTTTTACCAGAATTGCCGGGCGACTCCCCGCAACCAACAAATCCTGTCCCAATTCTTGGAGTTTTTGGAGTAAACGACGAGGTGGTCCCTTCATTTCTGGCAGAACACGCTTTAGAAGAAGTTAATCGGATGGGTCACCAAGCGCAAATTAAAGAAACGCCTCAAGGACATGAAG
>CAWVUN010000060.1:0-8072 GCA_963932495.1 uncultured bacterium | reverse complement strand
TAGACCTAACGGTTTGAACTTCTTGAATTTCTACTATAACTTGTTTTTCCAATTCCATATAACTTTCTATACTTGCCTTTTCCTTCTTTACAATTTCTTCTTCCTTTATAAGTAATTTTTTCTCACTCTCCTGTATTTCCCTTTTTTTATAATCGAGGACAGATTCGTTCTCCATCTGGGTAATTTCCAAAGAGGTTTTAAAATCATCATAATCTTCTGTTAATCGAGCAATCTCCTTTGTTTCTCTCTTAAATAGTTCTTTTTCTTTTTTTTCTAGATCCTCTTTGTAATCAAGAATTTTCTTTCTTTCACCGTCTAATTGGGAGATTAACTTCTCTTTTTCTTGTTCATTTATAGCAGTCCTCGCTTTAAATTCTTTATCCATCTGAATACGGATATCTTTAAAGTTCTTTAGATATTCTTTTTTTCTTTTTAAAATAAGCCCTTCTTCATCCGCATAGTCTACCAATTGCGCTACTGAGTATTTCGCTCCTTTTGGAGTTTCAATAATCTTCATCATTTTTTGTCGTTGCTGTTTCACAGATTCTTCTTGCTTTATAAGTCTCACTTCCCGATCAGTTATATTCTTTTCTCGTTTTTCAATTTCCTCTAATTTTTTCTTAAGCCGATTATCAGCTCTCTTTTGCACTTCAGTGTTTAAGGATCGTTCTTTAATTTTAAGATCAGATCTCATTTTTTCTATCAAATCTTCATCCACGTCTAATTCTTTTCTTCGCCTGAGAAAATAAGAAGATTTATCTTTAAACTCCTGTTCCAATAAAGACGTTCTATCCCCATACCCCTTTTCTAAACGAGCTTTCTGTTTTTTTCTATCAATTTGAAGAGCTTTAATACCCGTCTGAAACTTCTTTAGATTTTGAGATTGTTCCTCATAAATTTTTTTAAATTTATTTTCAGTTTGTTTTAATTTGGTAATGCTTTTCTCTTTTCTATTAGCCGATTCTTTCTCTTCGATCGTCAAATTTTTTAGCATTTGAGACAAAAAAGATATGCTTTCCTTAAATTCTTTTCCTCTTTTCAAGCTTTCTTCTTCGAAAAGCGTCTTATCTTTTTGAAAATCATCTATAATTTTTAATTTTTGATCCCTCAGTTCATCGCATCGCTCCAACATTATTTTAAGTTCTTCAGATAGCTGATCGTTCTGAGTTGTTAAAATATTTTTTTCAGTTTCCGCCTTTTTTTGAATAGCCTTTAATTCAGCTTGCAAACGCTCGCGAATTTCAATTTTTTCCGCTTCTAAGTTTTTCCGAGTTTCTTCAAGAACATTTTCTTTTTCTTGGGATTCTTGAAGTTTTTGATTAGCTTCTTCTTCAAGTTTTTTGGCTTGTTCAAGGTAGTGTTCAAATTCGCCCTGAATTTCTTTAGGAAGATTAAAGGAAAGCTGAGAAGCCTTGATTTTTTTTCCGGCAGGTTTTGGTTTGGATTCTTCTGACATTGCTTTTCGCCAAGGAGGTCGATTACAAAGTTATTTTTTTACTAAGATTTTCTAGATAGAATATCAAAAAAACAATATAAATCAAAGATATAGAACTATTTCCTAACCTTACCGCGATTAATTTCAGGAATCAACATTAAGGTAGCTATGACCATCATCCCAGCTGAGATAAAACCTATCGCTCTCGGCCCAACTTTACCTGCAGTCCAAAAGCCCAACATGGGACCAATTGTCCCTCTAACTCCAGTTAAAAAAACATGTACTGACATATAAGCTGTAGCTTTTCCTGGAGGAGCAAACTTTGTAACCCATAAATTCCAGGCAATACTTCCTCCTGAAAAAGCAATGCCAATTAATGCAGAACCCATGGATATTATAATTGGGTCTTTAGTTGCAAAAAATAAAGCAATTCCCGATGCAAAGAGAATGTTTAAGCATATCCTAAGAGTGATAAAATTAACTTTATCAAATAGCTTCCCCCAAAAAGGGAGAAATATTAACAAAAACGTATTGGGAATAATATTCACTATTAAATTTACTAGTGATGCCGACCCTTCTATTCCCCACTGACTTGAGGTCAAATAATCTACCCGAAGTGGTTGAACCCATAGGTTAGCAAATCCCATAATAAACCAAGTTATTAAAACATAACCAAATAGCCGGTCCGTAATTAAATATTTAAGATTCCCAAATGGGTTTACATAACCTTTTTCAATTGTTTGAGTGGGCATAGAAAAAATAGAAAATGCTTTCCCTAGTCCACAAAACCCTAGAAAGATATAAATATAAATGTAATTATCTAAACTTTTATCTAATAATTGCGAAGCTATAAATCCAAACACCACCGAAATTCCTACCGTCATTTGAAGCGGTTTAGAAAAAAGTACGCCCCGCTGGTCAGATGGGTAATTATCATTATATATCGATGTTAAAAACGGCAATATCGCCGATTTAAACAAATACGCGAGGATGACTAAAGCTGTAAAAACTCCAAGACGATCTGAAATCGCAGATAAAATCAAAAAAACTCCCGTTCCTATTGCGGGAATTGAAGCGCAAAGTGATTTTTTTGCCCCTGTTTTGGAGGCTAAGTGAACCAGAACAATTGAAAATATCATTCCAATCCAAGGAGCCGATGCAATTAAAGATTTCTCTTGGATTCCAGCGTCAAAATATCGAATGGCAATAAAAAGATTAAAAGTATTTGTCCCTGTATCTAGAATCCCATCAAAACCACCTCTCCATAGGTCAAAACGAAATGTTTTTCCGGTCACACTTTCCTTGGAGTTTTCTTTTTCTTCCATAAACAAACAAATGAGCCAAAAATTAATGATTACGATAATGACAAAATAATCCCTTATATATTTAAGGACTTATCTACGATAATCTCTTTTTAAAACGAGGTTATCCATCGAAAGCTTTGATTTTTGAGATTTTTTTGAGATTTAAAAATGTCAGAGTTGGTTTGCCAATATCGCTAAGGTCAGTTCAAGTTCCCTCGGCATCTTGCAATATAAACACGATTGATATCAGCGAAAGGCTGAATTCCCAAAGCACTTTGGAAACTTTGAATAGCCTCTTCATAGTTACCTAGGCTAAATAGGCATAGACCCATACCATTCCAAGCGCCAAAATGTTGCGGGTTTAAGGAAAGAACAATTTCACATTCGTCAACAGACTCCAAATATTTACCACCCAAATAAAATAAAGTAGCTATTTTATTATGAGCCTCGGCAAAATCAGGAAACTCCGCAATTAAGTCAGTAAATATTTTTTCAGCTTCATCAAGCTTTTTGTTACTCATCAAATCAGTTCCATAACTCAACTTAGATTCCGCCTGCCCTCCCGCTTCTCTATACCACATTGACCAAAGAGCTTTTGTAGCTTGGTTCCTTTTTTTCAAATCTTCATTTTTTAAATCATGCAAAAGCTTTTCTTTGAGATTCATGTTTAAAATGATAGTGGAGTTATAAATAAGGAAATATTACAATCGGAAAAATACTTACTTCAATTATTATAACAAAAGCCAGTGGGTTTCTAAAAATAACATCCTAAATCATTTTAAAAATAACGGGGAGGATTTATGGCAAAAAATATAAGTCGCGCAAATATTGATTAAAAAACCAGTAAAAACTCAAAAAAGGCAAGACAAGCTATGTTTCAAACAAACGACCAACTTTTACAAGCAGAAATTATCGCTATTGGTAATGAAATTACAACTGGACTAATCCAAGAGTCTAATTCTACCTATATAGGTAAACGTTTAAATCAAGAAGGCGTGGACGTTAATAGAGTTGTTTGCATTGGCGATGTCGAAGCTGATATTGAAAGCGCGATTGAAGAAGCTCTAAGTCGATCTAATATTGTGATAACAACCGGGGGTTTGGGACCAACCCATGACGACATTACAAAACAAATTCTTGTTCGAATGTTTAAATCTGAGCCCAAACAAGATAAGCAGGTTTTACAAGACATTGAAAACTTTTTCCGAAACCGAGGAAGAATAATTCCTGAATATTCAGTAACCCAAAGCTATGTTCCACATAATGCTCAAATCCTTTATAACGAGATGGGAACAGCTCCTGGTTTTAAATTCGAGAAAAACCAAAACTATCTTTATGTTTTACCTGGGGTTCCTTTGGAAATGCGACACCTTTTCGAAAAATATATTGCTTCCGAAGTCCAGGGATTAGGTAAAAATAAAATCGGACATAGAACCTTAAATACCACGGGAATTACTGAATCTAAACTTTGGGAACAAATTGGCTCAATTAATTCACTTAGCGATATAGTTCAAATTGCATCTCTACCCTCTCATCTTGGTATAAGGGTTCGCTTATCGGCAGTTGGTAAAAACCATATTGAAGCTCAGGAAAAGCTTGATGTAGCAGAAAAATTTTTCCAAGATAAAATTCCAGAATTAATTTATGGAAGAAATGACGAGTTACTAGAAGAAATTGTTGGGAACCTTTTAAAAACAAAAAACAAAACACTGGCTTTGGCTGAATCATGCACAGGAGGTTTAATAGGGCATAGGATCACAAATGTTCCCGGTAGCTCAGATTACTTCATGGAAGGAATGGTAACTTACTCAAATCAAACTAAAATGGAACGTCTGGGAGTTCATCAAAATATAATCGAAACTTATGGCTCAGTGAGCCGAGAAACGGCTATATCTATGGCCGAAGGAATGAGAAAAAACTCTGGAACCGATTTTGCCATTTCAGTCACTGGCATTGCCGGTCCAGCTGGAGGCTCCAAAGATAAATTAGTAGGCCTAACTTACATTGCCATAAGCGGCGAATGGGTTTGCGAATGTGAACAGTTTCTTTTTTCTCAAGATAGAATTCGTAATAAAGAACGAGCAGCTCAAGCGGCCTTAAATATTTTAAGGTTAGAGTTATTAAAAAATAATCAAAACTTTTAACGCATAACGCCAACCATACTCTTATATTGATAAATGGTAGGCTTTTTAGAAATGGGATATCTGCAGGTTTAACTTCCCACTTTATAAATAGATCTCACTAAACCTAGTAGAGCGGATAGAAATTATTAGAGGGCCAGGTGATTATCATCTAGCCCCGGCCAATGCAATTTTCAATTTGAACACACTTCTAAAACTAAAAAACCCTTCTGATCTAAAATTTTTAATTTTTGTCGACAATTTTTAGGGTGTAAATATAGATTTTCCCTAATTCAATCGCAAAAATGTAAACTTCATACCAATGCACTCTGAAAGAGCGGTCTATGTAAAGTTAGCATTTCATTTTTAAAAACCTAACTAACCATCACTCTAATTAATCGCCGTTGGCAAAACTTTTTAAAAACTCATCCCTTCTCCACCGCCCTTTGCAATTCCTTATTGTCTAGCTTTATCAAAACGAATTTAAAACCTCTTTTAAAAAAATCATAAATTTATTCATTTTTTTATTCAAATTTTTAAAAAACTCGGCTATCCTTCTTAATATACGAACACACAGGACTGTTTATTGGACTATTTTCGAGAAATAAGCCATGCCTAACCGAAGAAATAACGGACTTTCTGAGCTTAATACCATAGTGCCATGGTGGGTTTTCGCTCTCTGTGCCGGAGTTGTTTTTTTAACATTCAATTATTTGTTACCAGAAAATAGTAGGCTATTTATCACTGGCAACAACGCTTCTGGGTTTCTAGCTTCTCCATTTTTACTATTAGGTTTTATTTCTTTATCAAAACAACGATATAGGACAAACCTACTCAAAAGAGAGTCAAACTTACAAGCTTTAAGGAAAATGCCATGGAGAGACTTTGAAACACTAGTAGGCGAAGCTTTGCGTAGAGATGGTTTTAATGTGGATGAAAGAGGAAGCTCAGGGCCAGGTTCAGGCGTTGATTTGGCTTTATGGATAAACGACCAAATGATCATCGTTCAATGTAAGCGATGGGATATGAAAAAAATAGATATCAGTGCTGTAAAACAACTTTACAATTGCATGCCAGCTGAAGGAGCCGATGCATGCTTATTTGTAACCAGCGGCGAGTACACTCCCGCAGCTAGACTATTCGCCAAAGGAAAACCCATTACTTTAGCCGATGGTAAAGCTCTTTTAGAACTAGTTCAAAGCGTCCAACAAGATAAGAGCTACGAACTCTCAAAGTACTTAAAGCGAGCTTCTTTAGAATCTTCCTTTTATTAGCTCCCGCACTGCTTCAAAGATAATCCCGATATAAACGACCACTCAGTTTCTCTATTCTGTAGCCCTTTCCTCTGTTGAACTTGGTATTGACGGTGCAGGATGTGGTTGAAACTCCTTAACAGGCTCTTTAGCAACTGGTTCCTTAGGAGCAGTTATAGAAACACCGTCTCTACTTCCCTCTACACTTGGAGTAGGACTAGCGTCGGATTCTTTTGACTGAGCTGGAGAAGATTCAGCTTGAACAGACTCTTCTGATTCTGGTTTTCTTCTTCGCCTTCCCCTACCAGGGACAGGTTTTCTCCCAGCCGGTCTACGAACATATTTTCTTCTACTTGTCGTTTTCTTCTTGGACTTAAGCTTGTCATCTTGGTTTTCTTCCGTCGCCCCGATTTCCGTTTTTTCAATAATAGCTTCGGATACCGCTGCCGTTGCAACTTCTGATAAAGGTTTGGATATTTTTTCCTCAACAGATTTAACAACTTCCCTTTTAGCCTGTTTCGGTTCTTTAGGCGGAGAATCTACTTTTGCATTTCGAGGACTTCTCTCTGGTCTTTGGCGTTTTTGCTCTTTAGGTCTGCCTTCTTGCCCTCGTTCAACTTTTTGGTCCGTTACCGTATAAGCAAAGTCATCAAAGCTTAATCCTGGTTGGCTAATAAAATTAATCTTAACCTGGTGCTTCTCTTCTAACTTCGTAATATGATTAGTTTTATAGTTGAGTAAATAGCTTACAACATCGCCAGAAACCAAAGCTTCCATTGTCTTAACATTTTTAGAAGAAAGAACTTCTTGAACTTTACGCAAAACACCAATAGCTAAAGAACTTTTTGACTTCATCATTCCAGTACCTTCGCACCCGCTACAGCGGTCAAAGGCCCCTTCTCCAATAGCCGGAGAAAGTCTTTGGCGTGACATTTCTAATAACCCAAATTTTGAAATTCTGGAAAGGTTAATTCTTGCCTTATCTTTTTTGCAGGCTAGCTTAATTTCTTTTTCTATTTGGGTTTTATGTTTTTTCTGAAACATATCGATAAAATCGATAACTACCAATCCACCCAAATCGCGCAATCTTAGTTGTCGACCCACTTCATCAGCAGCCTCCAAATTTGTTCTAAGGGCTGTTTCCTCTAACTCGCTAGCACTTGTAGTTTTTCCCGAGTTTACGTCAATTGCAACTAAAGCCTCACCGCTATCAATGACTAAAGAACCGCCAGAAGGTAGCTCTACCCGCCTTTTATAAATATTTTCAATTTGCTCATCCATTCCATAATGAGTCAACAAAGGTTTGGTCTCACTATAGAGCTTCACCCTTCCTTGCATTCTAGGCATGATCAATTTAAAAAACGCTTTTAACGTTTTATGCGTCTCGGGACTATCTACCACGATTTCAGAAGTATCAGCAGTATAATGATCGCGAACAGTCCTAACAACCATATCTGGAACTTGATAAATTAACTTAGCTTTATCGCTAGAGTCTTTTGTCTCTTTTTCAATCGTTTCCCAAATTTTAAGCAACATTTGAACATCTTTTTGCAGCTCAATCTTTGTCCGCCCCGTTCCCGCAGTTCTAATAATCACTCCCATATTCTCAGGTAACTCAAGCCCAGAAATGATTTCTTTTAATTTTTTCCTTTCAGATTCATCTTCAATTTTCCTCGAAACCCCACCACCAGCATTACCGCACATCAAAACCATAAACCGACCTGGAATCGACAAAAAATTACTTAAAGTTGGACCTTTAGAATCTCTTTCCTCTTTTACTACTTGAACTAATATTTTTTGACCACGAAATAACACATCCTGAATTCTGACCTTAGCTTTTTTCTCTCTTGTTTGGGCGTATGATTCTTTCATGACGTCTTTAAAAGGAAGAAACCCAAACTTTTTGCCACCAAAATCAACAAACGCCGCCTCAAAAGCTGGCTCAACTCGGCTTATTATT
>CAWVUN010000059.1:0-8091 GCA_963932495.1 uncultured bacterium | reverse complement strand
TGTACGTTTCTTCTTTGACGAATTTTCAAAAAGATTTGAACGTCATCTTGTCGATAACCTAGAATACAAAGTTCCCGGACTGATGCGCGATGTTTTCGACTCTGTTATAAGTACCGGGTGTAAATTTAAAAACGCTGTAGATTTAGGCTGCGGTACAGGCCTTTCTGGAAATGCGTTTATTTCTATTGTTGATCGTATTACAGGTGTTGACCTATCTCCAAAAATGATAGAACAATCAAAAGAAAAAAATATTTACGATACGCTGTATGAAGGTGGAATCTTAGAATTTTTATCTGAGTCTACTGATAGGTTTGATTTGTTCATTGCCGCAGATGTTTTGGTTTACCTTGGCGATCCGTTCCCACTATTTGAAAAAATAAAAAATATTTCCTCAAAGGAAGCTATTTTTGTTTTATCAATAGAGAGCTGCGACGAAAGCGGTTATCAAATTCGACAAACAGGTCGCTATAGTCATAACTGTATGTTTGTGGAAGATATGGCCAATCGTTTTGGGTTTGAATTACTTACAAAGAAGCAAGCTGGTTTACGTAAAGAAAATGAAAAATGGGTCGATGGCGAAATATTTGTTTTCAAATATCAGAATTGATTTTGTTAAGATCTAAGTTTAATCGAGGCGTTATACTGACTAATCTGGAAACATCAAACGTAGAGCTCTTGAAATAAACCATGTTTCTAAAGAGAATCAAATAGAAACGATTGCATATGAGTTCCATCTTATGCTGTTAAGCGATTTTCATATTGCTACGCGAACGTGGTTTGAAAATACGTTGGGCAATCCCACCGAAGCTCAATCGCAAGCTTGGCAGTTTATTGAAAAAAAAACATACTTTGATCGCAGCTCCTACTGGAAGCGGTAAAACTTTGGCTACATTTTATGCGGCGATTGACGATTTAATTACGCTAGGCTTGAATGAAACATTGGTCGCTCAGACCTACGTGGTTTATATCTCTCCTCTCAAAGCATTTAGTAATGATATTCATTGAAATTTAGAAGTTCCACTTGCAGGATTTGTCAGGAACTTGCGACGTTGGAATTGCCTCCTGTTCCTATCTCTAATGCCGTTCGCAGTGGCGATACCACGCAAAATGAACGGCAAAAAATGATCAAAAAATCTACGCATAATTTGGTTACAACCCCAGAATCTCTCTACCTTTTATTAACAAGCGATAGCGGAAGAAAGATGTTAAGGAATTTTTCAGACTCTGATCATAGATGAAATCCACGGAATGCTGGGAGATAAGAGAGGAGCCCATCTTGCGTTATCGATCGAATGTTTAGGAGCTCTTGTTGGCTATCCCTTGCTGAGAGAAGGATTGTCCTCCCGACGCATTGAAACGAAGCCACGATGGCGAAATTCTTATTAAAGACTTGTGGTAATTGCGAAAAAAATTGCCCTATGATGTGATACAAATGGTTTATGAGCCGCCGAAAAACGGGGTTTTTCCCATTTTGACTTTATGGTTCAAACCGCAAGTTCAAGAAAAGGGAAAAGCAAAAGCGGCAAAATGTGATTTATGTGCTGTTTTAGCTGGAGGACCGGCGTGCGTGCGTTATTGTTCTACCGATTCGGCGATGCGGGTAAGTCCTTCTGAAATGTTTGAATTTACGGGAAAAAATAAACCCACCAACAAAAAAAAATGTTGGTGGGTGTTTTGGCTAGTGAGGTGGATTAAAAACGGATTTAGTTAGTTGGTATGCGAATAGAGTCACTTCCTTCTTCGTAAGAATTATTGATACCTGCACTTTTTTCTTTCATCATTTGCTCTCCGCTTTGCTTCATTTGGTCATAGTTTTCTTGAGAGCGAGCATTGATACCTTGCATTTTATTGACAGTTCCGCTTCCTTCTTCCACTGCTTGCTCGGGCTTAGCCTTGCTATTTTCATATTCATTTACAGCTGACGAGCCGCTACCTTCTTCATACGTTCTTTCCATAGATCTTTTGGTGTTTTCATGTTTTTCGCCATCGTGAGAAAAGCTCGTAGCTACAAAAACACTAGAAAACACAAGAAAAATGGTCGCAATGATTAGTGCTTTGGTCTTCATTAAAAGCTCCTTTGTCCAGGTTAATTGGCACCGATTCTTCCCATTACGGTACCAATTTTTGGGATCGGCTATAATCAAAGTATTTATAAAAGGCAAGCACTCAGCATTTAAATTTTATCTAAACACTTATTGTGGACGCCTGACTAGCTGTCATGATAAAAGATAAAACCTTACAGAACACGGTAAGATTTTTCGGAGATTATATCAAGTATTGTTGATATTATACAGCTTGCAGAATTGGAAGAGAAATGATTTTTTGAAAGAATTTTAACCGATTTTTTTGACGAATGTTTTATTGATCCCAAGCTGACCCAGTTTTGTTTGAGCGATTTTGGCCTGTTTTCGAGTTGAAAATGCGCCATATTGAACGGCATAGGTGGTTTTTTGAGATTCTATAGAGATGATGCTTGATAAGAATCCCTTACCGGTTAGTTTAGTTCGGAGTTTCTCGGCTTTTTGAGAGGTGGTGAATTCCCCTGCTATAAGAGAATATTGCCTAATCGCTTTTTCTTCTAATTTTGGTTTGAATCCAAATTGTTTCAGATCTTTTAGAGCTTGAATTCCAGAATTTTTATTACTGAATTCTCCTGCTAATACTGAAAAAACTTTTTTGTTGGTTTGCCGTACATCGATTATAGGTTTGATACCTTTTTTCTGAATTTTTTTAACAAAGGTCTTAGCGTTATTTTTGATTAAAAAAGCGGCTAGTTGGATCGAATAATTTGCAGAGTTGCTCGTTAGCTTGGGACTTGATCTAGGACTTTCTTTTTTTCTAGCAATAACTTCCTTTGCAATCGGCTCTTTTTTTGTTGATCTGGATATACTAACTGACTCGGAAATTTCTTTTAGAGGAACGCCGAGTTTTTTGGCTTTTTTCAAGATAGAAGCTAATGAGGTTTCAGTTTTTGGAGTTGATTCCGCTTTTTCTATAGGTTTGGACGGGAGTTTAACGTTATCGTTGGCAAGAGCTTCTAATTGTGCTTCTAAGTCTGAAGTCTTTATTGTAACCTTTTCCTGAGGCGTTTCTAAAGGGAATGGAATTGGCTTTAATACTGGAGTCTCGGGAAGCTGGGACATTTCTGCAACTACGGAGACGGGTTGTATAGCTTCTGCTGTAGGTTGAGTGTCTGTCCAAAAATAAAGTACACCTAGAGAAATTATACCAACTGACGAAATTAACATCCATTTCGCATTTTTTTTCCTGATATGTCGTTCTGCTTCAAGTTCCGCTTCAATTTCGGCGTCTTCTATTAAATCTTCAATTCGCTTATTATAATTGTTGGGCGATTCTTTGTTTTCAATGATAGTAGGCATGATCGATAATTTAAAAAAGAGTGATTGATTTAGTGACTGACACTTTTTTGATGCTAAACTTGATAACTTTTTGAAAAATATAATCTTATTTAAGCTCTCTCTTTTAAATATAAAATATATTGGTCAAAAGTCAATACTTAATTTTAAATTAATATAAATTTATTTAAATTAATATTAATTTAGTGTTGGTCGTAAGAAGAAGGAAGTATAAATAACATAATGGTTGATTTATCTGTTTATATTGGTCGAATTAAGTTGGCAAATCCTGTCATTGCAGCTTCTGGAACCTTTGGTTATGGTCTTGAGTACAGAGATTTTCTGGATTTAAATAGGTTAGGGGCTTTTTGCACCAAAGGGCTGTCATTAAGGCCACGAATTGGAAATAAAGGTCCTAGAGTTATGGAAACTTCATCTGGAATGTTAAATTCTATTGGGCTTGAAAATATTGGTTTTGAAAGATTTGTTAGTGAAAAAATGCCTATTCTTCACAGCTATACCACTAAGATATTGGTGAATTTTTTTGGAGAAACGATTGAAGAATATGTTGAAATGGCTAAAGTTCTTTCAGATGTAGAGAGAATTGATGGATTGGAGATGAATGTTTCTTGTCCTAATGTTTCTGAAGGGGGAACCTATTTTAGTAGTCAGCCCAATGTTTTATGCGAGGTTGTTTCCGCTGTCAGAAAAGTTACTGAGAAATTATTGATAGTTAAGCTATCTCCTAATGTTGGAGATATCGGGGCGATTGCTCAGGCTGCGGAAGAGGCGGGAGCGGATGCTGTTTCACTAATCAATACTTTGACAGGTATATCCTATGATTTGGAAACACGGAAGCCCTATTTAGGCAATGAGACGGGCGGACTGTCCGGCCCTGCGATTAAGCCTATTGCTTTGCGAATGGTGCGAGAAGTATCAAGAGCTGTTTCTATACCAATCATTGGTATTGGAGGGATTCGTTCTACAGAAGACGCTCTAGAATTTTTACTGGCGGGGGCTAATGCCGTCCAAATAGGCACCGCAAACTTTTTTGATCCTACCATTACGGTGAAAATTATTGATGGTTTAGAACGTTATTTTCTTAAAAATGGAATTGAGAGAATTGCAGATTTTAAGTCTAGCTAGTTCAGAAAATATCACTTAATATAAATTCTTGGAACCCTTTTGCCTATAGAGCATAAGATTTCATAAGGAATTGTTTGAGCTCGCTTTGCGACTTCTTCTACTGTGATCAAATTTTCGCCTTGATAACCTATGATAGTGACTTCATCTTCTATCTTTATGTTTGGGATTTCGCTAACGTCTATGAGGCAAAAATCCATACAAATAGCTCCAACTTGGGGAGCTCTTTTTCCGCGAATGAGAACTTCCATTTTGTTTGATAATATTCTAGGCAGCCCATCGGCATAGCCCACCGGTAAAACCGCTACAATGCTATCTCTTTGCGCTATAAATTGTCTTCCATAGCCAAGTGAAGTTCCCTTTGCAACATTCTTTAATAATATGATTTTGCTTTTCCACTCCATAATTGGTAAGAGGCTTTTTTCGGTTTTGGGAGTTAAAGCTTTTAGTTTACTTGATAAGTTAGAGGAGGGTAAGGCTCCATATAGAGCTAACCCAGGACGTATCATGTCTTTCCACGCCTGAGGATACTGGAGAATAGCTGAGCTATTCGCACAATGAATTAATGGGAGCAGTCTACTTGTTTTTTTGAATTCATCCAAAGCAGTTTCGAATAAGGCCAATTGCTTGAGAGTGTATTCAGGATCTTCCATGTCGGCGGTAGCAAAGTGAGTGCAGATACCTTCTAAATGGATATATGGAATAGCTATTATTTCCTTAAGCAAGCCCATGTAGTCGCCTATGTTCACTCCCATTCGGCTCATCCCCGTGTCAATTTTCAAATGCACGCTAGCTGGTTTTCCCGTTTTTTCTGCCTGCTTCGAAATAGAATGCACGGTAACCGAGTTGCTTACAGTTGTTGAAAGCCGGTAACGTAACAGATCTGGAATTTCGTCTATAAAAACTCCTCCGAGAACAAGGATTGGTAATTCGATTCCATTTTTACGTAACTCAATACCTTCTTCAATAACTCCGACGCCTAATAGATCTGCCCCAATTGATACTGCCGCTCTAGCGCAAGGAATTGCTCCATGGCCATAAGCGTCTGCTTTGACTACCGCCATAGTTTTTACTTGGGGGCCGACAATTCTCTTAATGAGGCTCAGGTTACTTTGAAATATTAAAAGGTTTACGTGGGCGAGAGTTGCTCTGTGAGTTGCCATAGGTTTTAGGAAAGGAAATTTTAATTAAAAACTAAAATTAAGAAAATATACAAACACTTAACCTCTTAAGGTTCGTCCAGTTCCTGAGGTTCGGTCGGAAGTTTTGACGCGTGGCCCGGAAGATCTCACTGGACGGCATGTCATATTACCTTCGTCTTTTGCATTTTTCCGAACGTTGTAACCACGATCGCTATAAAAATTATAAGCTGAGGCCATATGTCCGCTATCCTCCGAGCACCAGTATGTGGAACCACAACCCTCGGGGAATGCGTAGTCAATGTGGACAATATCGTCGTCAAAATCGTAATTTTTACATTCATGGTCATAAAGATTTCGAGATTCTTTAGTGGTTGGTAATCGCCAGTCGTCAAAACCGGCATATTTTTTTTCATTTAATTTTGCGACAAATTTATGGGCTCCGTTCCAGGAACACCATTTATTCCTTATTTGGTAATAATCTCTTTTTAACCATGTTAGGTTATATTTTACATCTACCAAAGTATCGTTATCGTCATCTCTGAAACGTTCACTTTCTGACATAATGAATTTTTCCGTTAGGTTTATATAAAAAACTTGCTAATTTATGATAATAATTATTAACGATAAATCGCAATATTTTTTTAAATTATATTGAATGCAGTTATAGAAAGGTTTTAAGAATGAAAATAGAAGTTAAACATTTTTTTTATGATTTATTCCACTGTAAAGATAAAATTTTAGACGCGTTTGATAAATGGGATGAAAAATATGACAAAGATGAGCGTGGTCCCTTAGTCGCTGGTATTCAAGATTCTTCTCCTCAGGAATTGGTAACTTTATTGATTACGATTCAAAAGATGGCGTCTGGTTACCAAGACATTCAAGACATGATAACTGCTGCGGAAGAAGAAGAGTTAAAAAGTTATATGGGTGATGATGAAGAAGACGAAGAAGATGATGATTTTTAGACTTAGGAGTAAATTTAATCAATAATTGCAAGTTTTCCTGTTCCTGGTTCCATGCTGAGTTGGTTAAATCCGTAGTAGCCGCCAAGCCAAACTGAGTGGTCTAAAGTAAACTCAATACTAAAAATAAAGTCGCTGATCAAACCATTGAGTGTCGAATAATTTTCGAAAGTTTCTCCGTTAAACCGGCTAAGACCTTTATTAGTTCCAATCCATAGATTGCCATTAGGTCCCTCCTTTAATGCTAAAATATAATTCCCTGGAAGTCCGTCTTTTTGAGTAAAGTTGCGAAATGTTTTTTTCTTGTGGTTGAATAGACTTAACCCACCACCCCAGGTACCTATCCACAATTTATCCTGAGAGTCTAATTGCATCGCTAAAACATAGTTTGGTCGATAGTTTGGAGACGCTTGTCCATGAGTGGGGTAGAGACTATGATGAGAACCCTGAAAGTCTGAAGTAGCGTCTTGGTTTTCTTTTTCAACAACTTCAAAGGAGGCTCCAAGTCCATCTTTATTCGTCCATGAGTTCCACGAGCCTTGATTTAAGAGGGAAATTCCCTTTTCTGTTCCAAACCAAACCTCGCCATTTTTTCCAAGCTGAATAGCATAAACCCAGTTATCAATTAAACCTTTGTTTGTATTTTCTACGGTGAATGTTTTCATTTTTGAGCCCTTGAGTGGGTTGCCTTTGAAATAGTTAGCTCCGCTCCAAGTGGCAACCCAAACCCCATCATCCGTAAATTGAATATCAAAAACAAAAGAGTCAGCTAAACCGTGAGGTGTGTTTATATTGTCCCAAGTTTTCCCGGTGAAGCGACTCAAGCCTCCACCGTAAGTTCCAACCCAAGGAGTTTGATCTTCGTCAATAGCAATCGCAAAAACCCCATTACTTAATAAGCCGTTTTTATTATCAAATAATTTATATCCATTTGCAGAGTTTATGTTGAATTGTATAATTCCTTTTACTGTCCCTATCCAAAGGTATCTACCTCTAGCTTTAAGAGCGTTGACATTACGAACATTTAAAGAATAAGTTTCTGTGTCTAAAATATATGGGAATTGTAGACCTGTGGTTTTTTTTGCAACGCTTTTTCCCAAACCATTTGCAGTTTTAGAGAAGGGAAATATCAAAAATATTGCAATAATGGTAATTAGAAAAATTTGTTTCATAATGCTATAGTTATAGATTACTTGATTTTGGCTTTATATCGCCGTGCAGAATATTAATGACTAAAAAAATAAATTATATCGCAATTCTTGGCATCTCGTTGCTAGCGTTTTTTGTTAGTCGCGCGACTATAAACTTTGGCTCTGAAGGTAGTTTTGAGGATCTTAAACCGACTGCTATTTCTAAATCTGATGGTAAAGAGATGATTTTGATTCCAGCGGGAGATTTTCTCATGGGAACCAATAAAGTTGACAATAAAAATACACATAGAAAAATAGGAACTGTCAAACCTCTATACTTAGATCAGCAGCCAAA